>JALONJ010000615.1 GCA_025455045.1 Microscillaceae bacterium
AAATCATAAAAATCTGCGTTCTAATAAACGATTGATTAATCCTATTTTAAAACGGCTTCTAAGGGTTTGGACTCAATCCCCGAATTAACGATTGAACCTTTTATTCTTGTTCCTTAGTAAGAGATGCAAAATAAAGTGACACTTTTAAAAATCAATAGTTCGGACAGTTTCTGGTTTCTAGTTCCGAGTTTTTTGTTAAGTACTTGATAATCAATTAGTTACAAGAAATATTTGAAATAACATAACTAGCTGATAATCAATTACTTATAAAAACTGTCCGAAGTATTGAAAAATATAACTATTGAAAATCCTCCAAAGGCGGACACGGTCAGTTAATTAAATAATTTCTAATTCCTAATTTCTAATTCCTAATTGTTAATTCCCAATTCCTTATTGGAGGCTAGGGGTTAAAAAAAAGGCTTGCCGAATGAACAGCAAGCCTCTTTGTAAAGGTATTTTTGGATTCTACTTGGGTATATGTAGGCTGTTCACAGTCAATATTTTGCTGTGCCACCACCAATTGCTATGTAGAATGTTTTGTTGCATTGTCAATTTTTTTCCAAACTTAGAAAAAGATTTTGGGGCTTGCAAGCCCGCGCGTATTTTTTTGCTAAATATAATTTATCGAGATTTGAGAAAGCTAAAATTATTTATTTTGATTTTGAAATTTGAGTTCAAACAGGGTGCATTTCAAATTTACGCGTTTCTATTGCCTCACCCTAGCCCTCTCCGAAGGAGAGGGTTATAGGTAGTAAATTTGAAATGCACCCGTTCAAACATTAGGTTTTATAAAAAACCCTTAAGTTTTGGATAATTTTAGAAATCATTTTAATTTTGCATAAATCATTGATTATCAGTGACTTATATATTTTTTGTCGGATTTTAAAACTTGACCCCAACCGCCAAAGCCGCAAAGCCGCCCCGGTTTAGCTCCCAAAGTCCGGCATCGGGTCCGGTGGCATTATCAAATCCCATAATCAAACCAAAATTGAGTGCATTTACCCCAAACAACAAGCCCAAGCCCAAAGAGTAAGTCATACGGCTCACTTCGGTTACTTGATCCGGCTTGAAGCGCGCGCGCCCAATGCCGGTATAAACCGCCGGCGTGATAAAATACTTGCGATAAATCCCATTCATATATTGGACTTTGCCCAGTCGCCAGCCCCAATACAAGCCTACGTTGTAGTCAATCAGCATATTAGGACTACTGAGTCCTTGGGATTCATTTTTCCATTGCAATTTGAAAGGCAAGGTCAAAGCCCCCACATCAAACCCCGTATAAGTAAAGCTAAAGTAGCCCAAGCCATCTTTTTCGGCGGCAAAGCCATAAGCCTTTTCATTGTCTTGGCGATTCAAGATGGTATCTGAGCCGGTATGCCGGTCATCCATTCGCACTTGTCCATCGCTCAATATTTCTTTGCCGGTAAAGGGAACAAATCTAATCCGATATCCTTCCGAAGTTTGTCTAATGTAGGCTTTGAGCTTGGGGCTACCCATTGTCTTGACTTTGGTTTCATCTTTCCAATCATAAAACTGGGTGGTTTGCCCGCGAGATTTTTGCGGAATTCGAAAACGAAACCAACCGTTTTGTTCTTGAATTTGGGCAAAAGCGGTTGAGATTACAAACCAACTCAATAGCCAACTTTTAAATACTTTTTTCATAAGGAATGATTTAAAAATAAAGTGAACAATATTAATTATTAAATAATTGATAATCAATGTATTACATCAGCACACCAGCACATTTTATAACTAACTCATTACTAAACTTTTTTTTGTTAAAAATAAATTTCAAAAAACTTAAAAACCAATTTTGCGCAAATATTTAAGTTTATTTAACTCAAAGCCAATATAAGTGTTAAAAAAAGCTAAAATGTAAATGGTTTTTATATTCACGCTTTAAAAAGTAGTATTTTACCAACCCTACTAAATTAGCTGGAGTTAGCAAATTTCCATAGTGGGAATTGCTGTTTAACCAATACTTTCTTTGAAATAATCTAAATGACCGATTTTAGGGTTTTGGCTTTCGTTCCCCCACACAATTGATGGAGGAGTACTTGCCAATTGCCGAACCCGCACCCAATCTACCGCCATACTGCCCGAAGGATTGCCATTTGTACCACAAGCCAATACGCCAAGGGCTACTTTGAGCTTGCCAATTTCCCAAATCGTATTGGGCTCGAGCAATTGGTTGCCGTTGAAATCTGCCATAATTACGTTGCGAAACAACCAGCTCAAAGACCATACGCCCTTGGCTTGCTCGGCAAATTTGGCTTTTACACCGCTTGGCTCAAAGGCATAAGCCCCGCATTGTGAGGTCTCGGTTTGGCTCAAAGCCAATTCCATTCGGGCAGTAGTTTGATTCAATGCCAGCGTGTAGCCCTCCCAAAAAACCGGCGTATGTTGCGATTTGAGCAACGACATTGCCAAATATTTGCCGGTGGTGTTTACGACTTTCATTTCAACAATGATGGGCATTGTAAAATCAGCTTGCGATAACAAAGCTATATCCGACTGATTGCCCGAAAAATAGGCGATACCGTCTTGGAGTATTAGATTGCCATTGCCTCTAATTTGCCATTTGCCTTCATCAATTTGTGTAGCCTTAAAATCTTCAAACAAAGGAAAGGTACAAGCCTGATAATCAACAGCTTGCGCTTGAGGATTGCCATACAAAATATAGATAGTATGTTTTTCTCGAGCCGCCAGGTGCGGAATTTTGCACCAAATCTTGGTTTGTGGGGCAAAAACCTCATTCTCGAGCCAAAAACACAAGAAGGTTTTGCCGTCTTGGTCTAGGATTCGTAAGTCTTTGCCGCTTGGGTGGAGTTTGTTTTGTTCAATAAGTTGGCGGAGGTTGAAGTCTATATCAATCTGATAATCAATGATTTGGGTATCGGATTGCAAATTATCAATCATAATTGCTTGGCGATATTTCCACGCTTCGGGGAGGTTTTGAGCTTGCCCCCCAATGATAACGGACATACAAAATGAAATGCCAATAAATATTTTGTTCATAAGTACCAAATACTTGATAAGGAATTGAGAATTAATAATTAGGAATTAGAAATTATTTAATTGCCTGATTTTCAATTAATTATATTCTTAAAAATGTTCTTCACCACTTTTCAGGAGTGAAAATCTTTTTTCTGAAATTTATCAATTTCAGTGATTCTGAGCGAAGCGAAGAATCTGAAACTCTTGATAATCAA
>JALONJ010000616.1 GCA_025455045.1 Microscillaceae bacterium
TGAGCTACGAAAACTTTCGCCGCACTATCATTATTCCGCAGGGCAAGTTTCAAGAGTTTTTGCAACTCGGCGATACCGACCGTACTCGAATGCTCAAAGAGATTTTTAATTTGCAAGATTATGACCTTTCGGACAAAATAATCCCGCTAGAGCGCGAAAATAACGATAGCATACTCACCACCAAAACCAACCTTGAGCAAGTAGCCGGAGTATCCGAAGAAATCATTCAAGACACCCAAACCAAACTCGCCGACCTCCGCCAAGTCATTGCCCATAACTTGGAAAATCTACGCCAAAAAAACCTGCAAAAGGCTGATTTAGAGCAAGTTAGAGCTTTGCTTGCCGAAATCAATACTGCCGAAACCCAACTCCAACTCCGCCAAGCCGAAGAAGCCCAATGGCAACACGCCGAAAGCCAATTGAAGGAGTACGAGACTTGCCTTTTTCAATTCAAAGACTTACTGGAAAATAAAACCAAAAGTGAGTTTAAAATTAGCCAGTTAAAACAAGAGATATTTCAAAAAGAAAATTCATACGAACAAATTAAGCAAAAATTAATTCAAACCGAGCAAGATTTTAAACAAGTCAAAGAGCAATACGACCACCGCGAACTCAAGCACCAAGAAGCCGAGGAATGGCGCAAAATTGGGCAATTGCAAAAATTGAATTATGAAATTGCCAGTTTTCAGGAGCGACTCAGCAAGGGTAAGCCGATGGTACAAGAAAAAGAGGAGTTATTGCACAAACTCCACACGGAATTAGAACAAAAAAAGCTCGAAGTCAAAGAAATTAAAACTGACTTGCCCGACCTCGCCCAACTCAATCAACTGACGGCGTGGTTCGAGCAACGTACCAGTATTCTCAAAACCTTGCAAAGTGCCACTCAAGACTTACGCTTGCACCAATCGGAAATTGACAAAATTAGGCAAGAAAAACAGAAGTATTTGCAGAGCGAATTGTCAGCGTTTTTGCCCGAAGAAGTACTAAATGAACCAGAAACAGATATTTTGGAGGAGATTGACCTCAAAAAAGCTGATATCGACCTCGAACTCAATGCCATTCGTGATGAACTCACGCAACTAGAGGTCAAAAGTCAATTACAGGTCTATGCTTCCGAATTGACCGATGGTGAGCCTTGCCCTTTGTGCGGCTCGGTGCATCACCCCAATATCCTCACTGCCGAGTTTGTGCAACAGCATTTGACCGATGCCAACTCGCGTAAGTACTTGAAAGAGAATGAGTTACGCGAGTTGGCTGAAGTAAGTATGCAAATCAATAAATACGAAAATAGGGTAGGGGAGCAGGCAAAAATTTTGGACAAGTTTCAACGCCGAATGGAACACGAGCAGTTGCAATACGACAAGCATTTGGGTAAGTTTTTGTGGAAAGACAAAGGCTTTGACCCCGACTATCCTGAAGATGTAGAAAAACTATCGGCAAAAGCCAAACGCCAACAAGTCCAAATTACCGAGCTAGATACTGAAATTGAGAAAATTACCGCCGAAATAAGCAAAAACCTAAAAGAAAAAGAAAATTGGCAAAATAAATTGAATGAAATTGAGCGCAATCTTGCCGGATTGCAAGCTCGCCAGCAAGAAGTGGTTTTGCAAATTCATACCTTACAAGCTCAACTTGATACTGATATGAGCGAGCCAGCGATTGAGGCTAAAATCAAACAATTGGAAAATGAATACAAAACCATTACCGAAACTTATCAAACCCTTGAAAATCAGATAGTTGAAGCCCGCAAGCAAGAGGCAAGCCTCGAGAGTGAACTGAAAATTCGCCGCGAAAACTTGCTTGGCGAAGAACAAAACCTGAAGGATTTATGGGCTAAAATCAAGGAAAGATTGAGTCAATCAACTTTTGCGACCATTGAACAGGTAAGCCAAATTTTAGCCCTCAACTTAGATGTAAATACCCAAAAACAAAAAATTCAAGACTTTTATCAACAATTTAACCAACTCAAAACTACTTTGCAAAACCTTCAGGCGCGGGCGCAAGGCAAAACCTTTGTGGAATCCGAATTCGCCGATTTGTTGCAAATCATTCAAACCTTAGAAGCCCAAACCGGCGAGCAACAAAAAGAAGAAACCCGCCTAGAGGAACAAATCAAACGCCTACAAGCCGACCTCGCCCGTCAAATCCAATTGAAAAAACAGTTGCAAGATTTGGATTTGCGTAAAGATGACATCAACGAAATGAAAAAACTTTTTCGGGGCGAGGGTTTTGTCAAATACATTTCTACGGTTTACCTCCAAAACCTTTGCAACTTGGCAAATGACCGTTTTTACCGCCTCACGCGCCAACGCCTAAAGCTAGAAGTAAATGATAGCAACAACTTTCAGGTGCGCGATTTTTTGAACAATGGACAAACCCGCAGTGTCAAAACTTTGTCGGGCGGGCAAACCTTTCAAGCCTCGCTCTCTTTGGCTTTGGCTTTGGCAGATAGTATTCAACGGTTTACCAAATCATCACAAAATTTCTTCTTTTTAGATGAAGGCTTTGGCTCACAAGATGACGAATCTTTGGAAATTGTGTTCAATACCCTCACCAGTTTGCGCCACGAAAACCGCGTAGTGGGCATTATCTCCCACGTCGAGAAACTCAAAGATGAAATCAAAGTATTTCTCAAAATCCGCAATGATGAAGAGGAGGGAAGCTCTATCGAAAAAAGCTGGGAGATGGAAATGGCTTAAGTAATGAATAGTCAATAATGTAGAACGAATAATAAATCCTCACGACTTTTTAGGAAAAAAAATTGTAACGCAGGCTATCTAGCCTGCCCGCGTCAGTGAGTTTAGGCTTAGAATAAAGCTATAATTTCTTGAAAATAGCTAAGGATTCCGAATGATTTTTTAATTACAATAGTTCGGACAGTTTCTGGTTTCTAGTCTCGAGTTTTTTGTTAAGTGCCTGATAATCAATTACTTATAAAAAATGTCCGAATTATTGTAATTAAGAACAATTAAAAAATAACTTATAACAGTTTTACAGTTATAAAATACTGATTATCTAAGTCAATATGTGTGACAAAATTAATTTTCCAATTATTAAAAATAGCTAACTAGCTGATTATCAAGTATTTATGTATTTTAATAGGTTCTTCACCACTTTTCAGGAGTGAAAATCTTTTTTCTGAAATTTATCAATTTCAGTGATTCTGAGCGAAGCGAAGAATCTGAAACTCTTGATAATC
>JALONJ010000153.1 GCA_025455045.1 Microscillaceae bacterium
TTTAGATTCTTCACTTCGTTCAGAATCACTGAAAAGCGAGAGCTTTTCAGAATTCAATGGAATTCCTAAAGGCAATTCCTGAAAAGTGGTGAAGATCCATATTTACAGCTTATATACCTGATTATCAATTAGTTATAGCCTTTATAAAAAAAAATAATTTGCTAAACACTTGTTTATAAAACAAACGTTTGGTAAAATTGTGCATTGATTTTTAAATAATAAAAAAAATGCCCATTCAGAAGATTACCAAAGCCGAAATTTTGACCAAGACTTTAGAACTATTCCAAAAACAAGGCTATTATCAAACCTCTATGGAACAAATTGCCGAAGCCTGTCAGTTGAAAAAAGGTAGTTTTTATTATTATTTCAAAGATGGTAAAGAGGAGATAATGCACGAAGTACTGCAAATGAGTTTGGATTTTTTCCGAGAAAAAGTTTTTGCAATTGCTACGCAAGCCGACCTGAATCCGCCCGAAAAGTTGGAAAAAATACTCAAAAAGCATATTAGGCTATTGATTAAATACAAAAGTGGTTGTTTGTTTGGCAAAACCAGTCTCGAAATCGCCCACCAAAGCCCAAGTTTTAAACCTGTTTTGCAGACTTTTTTTGAAGAATGGGAAAATTCGCTCAGTCAAATTTATGAAGCCAAGTATCAACCAAGCTACGCCAAGCAATTGGCAAAGCAAACAATGATAGAAATGCAAGGAGCTTCGATTTTAATGCAAGTATTTGATAATGAGGAGATTATGAATGAATGTTGCGCTAGACTACTCGACAAATTTTGAAATGAATGTGTTTTATGAAAATTGAAATACGCGAAGGAACAATTGCCGATATTTTGACCATTTATCCGCAAATCCCTGAATTCAAAAACCCCCACGAAGCCGATGAATATGCCCGAAGATTGGATAAAGCCCCAAAATCGCTGATTTTGATTGCTTGGCATCAAGACCAAGCTCTAGCTTTTAAAGTGGGCTACGAAAGAGACAATGATGGCTCGTTTTATAGCTGGATGGGTGGGGTAGCACAGCCCTATCGCCGCTACGGAATAGCCAAGCAATTGGCTGATTATCAAGAAGATTGGGCAAAAAAACAAGGCTATACGCGAATCCGATTTAAGACCCGCAATTCACATTTGCCAATGCTTTTGTTTGCCTTGCAAAATGGTTTTCAAATCATTGGACTTGAACCTTATTACACCGTGGAAGAAAATCGGATTTTACTTGAGAAGAAACTCTAGATTGGATAAAAGTTTTTTAGTGCGAGCTTGCCTGTGGGGACACAGGCAAAGGCATAAGATTGGATAAAAGTTTTTTAGTGCGAGCTTGCCTGTGGGGACACAGGCAAGGGCATATAAACTCTAGATTGGGCAAGAGTTTTTAAACGTGCGCGCTTGCCTCCGCCTTTATGCCGTTGCTTGTGTCCTCACAAGCAACTGTTTCAAACTAACGAATTTTTATAATTTAGAATTTTACCAAACGTTTGATAAATAAATTTATAACCTTAAATTTTAAATAATTATGTCAGTATTCACTTTGGATTGGCTCA
Organism: Microscillaceae bacterium; assembly: GCA_025455045.1. Classification (GTDB taxonomy): domain Bacteria; phylum Bacteroidota; class Bacteroidia; order Cytophagales; family Microscillaceae; genus JALONJ01. Next base: position 1,549 of record JALONJ010000153.1, read on the forward strand.
AAAATCAAATTGGCAAAGAAACCACCGTCAGTCCGTCTCCGTTTGCGCGGTGGCTCAAAGGCACATTGCTCGAAGTAGAAGTTGGCGCGGTAAAAGTTGCTTTTGAAATACGCCCCGAAATGGCAAACCCAATGGGGATTTTGCACGGCGGCGTAATAGCCGGTATGTTAGACGATGTATTGGGAATGGCGACTCTTACCCTCGGAAACTCCCATTTCTATGCTACGGTCAATTTGGCTCTTGATTATTTGGCGAGTGCCAAAGTAGGGGAGAGGGTCATTGTGGAAGCTAAGATAGTGCGCAACGGCAAGCAGATAATTCACGCGGTAGGGGAAATTAACAGCGAAAGTGGCAAATTGCTGGCAAAAGCTAGTACCAATTTGGCGATTACCCCGATTGTCCTCAACTGATTGAGAGGAGTAATTTTTCGCATTTCAAAACAAAATAAGTACAGTTAAATTTTCTCGAAAAGTAAACAAAAGGCTATTGATAGTATTTCAATAGCTTTTTTTGTTGGTTAATCATCATATAGTTACGCGAGGCTTCTAATCTCGATTTAAGTAATTGAAAATCAAATAGTTACATAAAATTATGAAAATTCATAAAGGCGGACACGGTCAATTGGCTAGGCAATTCTCAGCTCCCAATTCCCAATTATTAATTCCTAAGTAACGGGGAAAAATAGCGCATAAAATATTTTTTGATAATCTATTGACGTGTCTCGCCTCGGCGGATTTTCCAATGATTAAAAATTATTCGCTCTACGTTATGCATTATTCATCAAATGAAGCATTTGTCTCAATTGGGCTACTTTTTTGACATCTTTTTGGGCAGGGGCTATCTCAAATTTACTATTGACATCTAAGGCAAAAATGGGCAAATTGGTAGTTTGGAGAAAAGCCAAAAGCTCGGACAAATTGTCCAGACTCAAGCCGCCACTCATAAAAACCGGGATTTGGAGGGTGTATTTACGCAGAATTTGCCAGTCAAATTGTACGCCCGCTCCGCCGAATTGCGGCGTTTTAGTATCGAACAAAAAATAGTCGCAAACCATAGCATACTCACCCAATATTTCAAAATCAAAACCTTCATCAATGCCAAAGGCTTTTATCAATTGTCGATTGGGATAAATTTCTTGTAAATATTTCTTTAAATCAAGACAATACTCAATACTTTCATTACCGTGCAATTGAATCATATCTAATTGATAATCAGATACTTGCTTGATTACATAGGCAATGTCTTGATTGACAAAAACCCCTACTTTTTTGCTGTTGGAGTTTAGCGCGGGCATTGTAAAGTTATCGCCCACAAAACGCGGTGATTGAGGGTAAAATATAAAGCCCATAAAATCCGGCAACAAATCGGCAACTGCCGCAATATTAGCCGAATCACGCATACCACACACTTTGAGTTTTAAGTTCATCGATGGATTCAGTTTTAAAAGATTCTAAAATTTGATATTTGTAAAATATTGATAATCACAATACTTCGGATATTTTTTGTAAGTAATTGATAATCAGGTAGTTATGTTATTTTAAATATTTTATGTAACGAGCTGATTATCAGATACTTAGTAAATAACTCGGAACTAGAAACTGTCCGAACTATTGATAATCAAATAGTGATGGGAATTTATAAACAAAACTATAGCTTGTTAAACTGCAAACCTTTGAGAATCAATGTTTTGGTTTTTTGCCGAAACAGCAAATTTTATAAATGATTTTTTAGAAAGAGTTGTCGGATATGATAAAATTTAAGAAACTTTGTTTTCAAGAATTGGTTATAAAATTTAGCTTTTCAAAATTATATTCTAAAGTATTAAAAACATCACAAATGAAAGGAATTGTAATTCACCAATTTGGCAAACCCGAAGTTTTGACTTATCAAGAATTGCCCCAACCCATACCCCAAGCTCAAGAAGTATTGGTAAAAATCTATGCCGCCGGAGTAAATCCCAAAGATTGTATGGTTCGCAAAGGTAAGTACAAAATATTTAGCGGTTCTAAATTTCCGATGCAATTGGGTGAGGATATAGCCGGAGTGGTGGCGGCGGTGGGGAGCAAGGTCAAAGATTTTAAAGTTGGTGACCAAGTATATGGAATGATTAACGGTTGGAAAGTGGGAGCTTATGCCGAGTTTTTTAGTATCAAAGCCAATGAATTGGCACTGAAACCCAAAAACTTGAGTTTTGTGGAAGCCGCCGGAGTGCCTCTCGCCGCCCAGACTGCCTGGCAAGCCCTGAGAGATTTGGGCAAGCTCCAAGCCGGGCAAAAGATTTTGATTCACGGGGCTTCGGGTGGCGTAGGTGTATTTGCCGTGCAAATCGCTAAGGCTTTGGGTGCAGAAGTAACGGCTACCTGTAGTGCGCGCAATATGGATTTTCTCAAAAGCCTAGGAGCTGATGAGGTGATTGATTATACCAAGCCAGATTTTTTGGCGACTGACAAGCGTTTTGAGGTGTTTTTTGATAGTTTTGGCAATCAAAAATTTAAGACTGTTCGAGAAATTTTAGCCCCCAAGGCTACTTATGTAACTACGATTCCTTCGCAGGCAATCATTGTTCAAACTTTTACAACTTATTGGGCTTCGCAAAAGGCGCGTTTGGTGGTGGTTCATTCCAAAACCAAAGATTTGGATTACCTGCGCGAACTCATTGAACAAGGCAAAGTAAAATCGGTGGTAGATAAAGTGTTTCCTTTACCGGCTGTGCAAGAAGCTCACGCGTATATTGAAACCAAGCGCGCACGAGGCAAAGTGGTGTTGGAAGTAGTGAAAGAATAAAATAATATTTATCTGGGTGCATTTCAAATTTACTACCTATTACCCTCTCTTTCGGAGAGGGCAGGGTGAGGCAAAAGAAATGCGTAAATTTGAAATGCACCCTATTTATCTTCAAATTTGAAAAACTGCTAAAGTATTGATAATGAATGGATTAACTGTATAAACTGAAAAAATTTTTTCCGAAATCAAAGTTACGAGGAGTGAGATTTAGATAAAACTTTAGCATCCCATAATCTGAATAATTTTAAAAGCGCATTATTTTTGCGAATAACAATCCAAACGCAATGTTGGCTTATGAAAAAAATAATAATCATTCTCTTGGCTTGGAGTATTTGTCAGCTTGGCTATGCCCAAAAAAATCGTAGCAAAGGCAAAAACGAAGACTTTTATGGTAAACAATGTGCGCATTTGGGCTTGGGTTGGAACTACTCAGCCCTAGATTTGCAAGGCTACAATTACGCTTTGGCGCGTTTTGGCGAAACCCGCAACAATACCAACCTGTTTTCACAATTGACCAATTTGCAAGGACCAAGTGTTACCCTCAGCTTTCACGGAGCAAAAGAAAACAAAAAATTTACTCGCTATCTGTTTGAAGTAGGTTTTAGTGGACGTTGGAATAGGCAAAAAATCCTTGACCCCAACAATAATCAAGACTTGACTGTCAAAATCAACGCCAGCTCCGCCCACCTGCGGATTGGTACGTTGCCGGTACATACCACCAATTTTGATATAGGTTTGGGCTTGGGGCTAGATGGTATGTTGGTCAATGTAAGTACCGCCCAAGCTACCAATGCTCTGGAAAGTATCCAACAAAATATCGGACTGGGAGCTTCGGTATTTATGCCGATTTATTGGACTTTTGGCTACAACTCCAATGTAGCTTTGGGTATTCGCCCTTATTATCAATATCAATTTCAAACCCTTGATTTTTCGGAATTGAACAAAAAAATCAACCCCCAAACCTATGCCAATGACCCTTTGGAAGCCCAAAAAGCTCGTTTTAGCAATTTTGGTTTAGAAGTGCAATTGGTCATCTTATTTCACAAACACTTTTTGAGCAAAAGCACTCACAAGAAAAAACAGAAATAAATAAAAAGTGGGCTATCCGGCGAAATTTCAAAACTACAAAACCTCGCTCCATCAGGATACGAGGTTTTTGATCATTCACCCTAAATGGATTACACGCTTAAGGTTTCTTGTTGCAAAATCTCGGTAGTCATTGATATTTTTGACTTTACCGAGTTGCTTATCAGGCAGGCTCTTTCGGCTTTTTGCAAAATTTTTTCTGCTTTTTCGGGATTTTCGTCTTTTGGCAATACAACCTTGGGCAGCAAGTGGATTTCACTTATCATATATTTGCCTTCTACGGTTTCCAATTTACCTTCGGCACGACAGCTAAACTCCAGAAAATTTAATTTTGAATTATCGGCAATTGCCAAAAAAGTAGTCATCAAACAACTGCTTACTGCCGAAACCAACAAATGCTCAGGCGACCATACTCCGGCTACTCCTTGCGGAAATTCGGGCGGAGTAGCCACCCTAATTGAATGATTCAAGACTTCGGAACTCAAAGTTCCTTGCCGACCTTCGTTCCAAACCAACTCGACATGATAAAAATGGGTTTCCATTTGTTTTTGATTTTAGATTGTAGTTTTTTTAAAATTATGATTTGGTGCGATTTCCACCAAAAATGGATGCTATCTAGCACGCAATTATTTTTCTCGATAGTTTAGTAGTAAATTAGAAAAAATTGGTAAATAACAGATAATCAATAAGTTATGTAATTTTTCTAAATACTAATTTTTTGAATTTACGAATATTTCCCCTCGTCAGTCCTTCAGTCCCTCAATCCCTCAGTCCCTCAGTCCCTCAGTCCATTACTTTCAATACATCTTCTTTGCTAATGATGCCTTTGTGTTCCCAAACAATTTTGCCATTTTTATAGAGGTACAATTGCGGAATCGCATCTATTTTGAGGGCTTGTGCCACTTGCGGATTTTGGTCGACATCAATCTCTAAGACCTCGAGCTTGGCTTTTTGCTCCTGAGCAAGTTCATACAAAACCGGCTTTATTTTTTTGCAGGGCGCACACCAAACCGCCTGAAAATCAACCAATACAAATTTGTCGGTTTGCAATTTTGCTTGATAGTCTTCAATGCTCATACCTTTGCTAACGGCCTGATTTTGAGCAACTTCAAAATCAAGACCGGCACTCTGCCACGCCAAAATCCCGCCTTCCAAATCATAGACTTGCTTAAATCCGGCTTTGAGCAATACCGCCGCCGCCCCGCGACTTCGGCTACCCGATAGACAATACACAAAAGTCGGCTTGGCTTTGTCGAGTTGGGCAATTTTTTGGGCAAATTCTCCGCCATTGTAATTGATATTCAAGGCTTTAGCCAAATGTCGCTCGGCAAATTCACCTTCGGTACGCACATCTAAGAGTTGCGCTTGGGTACTTTTTTGAAGTTTCTGCGCAAAATCTTGTGCCGAAACACGCTGATAGTTTTCATTGTTGCGCGGGTTGGGCTGGCAAGCCAAAAAACCTATAGAAAATGTGAATAGGATTGCCCAAAAATATGAAATTCGGTTCTGCATTTAATTTTTCTTTTTTAAAGTTTATCAAGTTAATTATTTCATAAAGCTAATACGCTCTTAATCAATGAGTTATATCATAAAATTGCCTTTTAGCCAACCAACCACAGAATATTCAAAAATCTTCTAAGTTTAGGCGTACTGTGCAATTACTTGCTGGAGCATATTGACCGGCACTACGCCCGATTGTCGCCATTTTACCTCCCCATTTTTAAACAAAATAAGCGTGGGTACGCCGCGAATATGGTAAGTTTGCGCCGCCCCCGGATTTTTGTCCACATCTACTTTGAGGATAGTAGCCTGTTCGCCTACTTTTTCGGCTAACTCGAGCAACAGCGGAGCCATCATTTTACAAGGTCCGCACCACTCGGCATAAAAGTCGACCAATACAGGTTTTTCAGAATTAATAATTTCGGCAAAAGTCATATTTCTTAAAGGTTTATTAAGTTTTAAAATCAACCATTGGGGGTGCATTTCAAATTTACATATTTCTTTTGTCTCACCCTTCCCTCTCCGAAGGAGAGGGCTATGGGTGGTAAATTTGAAATGCACCCATTATTGGCATTAAATCATTGCTCGTTTTGGCAAAGCAATAGAATTTAATAGCTTGATTATCAGCAAGTTACATACTTACTTTTACGTCTTGGCTTGGGTTTTGGTAGTTTTTGCCAATTCAGTCAAAGTATAGCCCAACAAAGCTCCATAAGCCGTGCTTATATACCAGACCGATGATATAGGGCAAGTACCATTGCTACATCCTACATAATACCAATAGGCATATCCGGCAATTGCGCCGGCTATAATGCTTATCAATCCGCGAAACTTGGCTAAAAATAGCAATTTCATTTTTTGTTTTTAGTATGGATTGTTATTTGAGATTGACCCAGCTTCCGGCATCATAAACTTCTTCAATGCCCGATTTTTGCAAAAGAGCTTTGGCACTGGCACTGCGCATACCCGAGGCACAACACACTACTACAACTTTCTTGAAGTTTTTGATGGTATTGAGGTTGTTTGCCAATTTGTCTAAAGGAATATTTTTTGCGCCTTGCGGATGCCCACCGGCAAACTCTTGAGGAGTACGTACATCGATAACAACGGCTTGATTTTCGGCGATTAGGTTTTTGATTTCGCTCATATCGCTGTTGCCAAAAAGGGTTTTGAACATATTAAACATAAAGGTAAGGGTTTAAAAAATTAAAAATAATTAATTAATATTTTTTACAAATACTTGATTTTCAGTTAGTTATATTTTGAATAATTGGTATTTCAAATAGACTTATTTAATTGTTTATCGTAAATGAACGATAAATAGGCGCAAATAAAAAAATCAATTTTCATCAAAAAAATGACAAAAGTAATCTTTAGCAATTTTCCAATTTTCGCGGTGAACTCGATACTTTACTTTGGGTGGCATCTCAATAGCCTCTACCAAGCCCGCGTCTTTGAGTTCTTTCAAATGTTGTGAGACTGAAGCCTGCGCCAAAGGCAATTCGTCCACAATATCGCCACAAAAGCACTCACCATATTGATGCAAATGCTCGATAATGGCAATGCGTGCCGGATGCGAAAGGGCTTTGGCAAATTGCGCAACCTTCACTTGGCGTGCCGGATATTCTTCAGTTTTGGTTATGTAAGCCACTTTTTATGCAATTTAAGATAAAGGTATATTTGACCGTAAATTTTCAAAAAGACCTAAAGTATTGATTATCAGGTATTTATTAGATTTATGAGTCGGCTATATTGCGTTTTATTCATTGTTTATCGCAAATGTACGATAGATATTTTATTTTGCAAACAATTCTTACATTTTTTGTTCCTGACCACTGATTAATTTTATTATATTTTTTAAAAAATGTGATTTTTTGACAAATTTAGCAAGCTTTGCTTTACGACTTGAACTAATCAAGCCAATTACACGTTTTGATAAAGGCTTGGTTGATAAATAATTTGTTGAACTTTTTTTTAAAAAAATTAAACAAAAATTTTGAACTCCAAGTTATTTATGAAAATTTGAAATAGATGGTTGAATCTTAAAACATCAAAAAACTATGGCTGCTGCTGTAACTATTACAATGAAGCTATGGATGCTTTTTATTTTTTAGCAAACAAATTTTTTATTTTTTTCAAACTTCCTTTAAAAAAAAATGATTAAATCAAATGGATTCTCTGCCAATGGCAATGGATTACACTTGCTCAATGGCAATGGCAAAAACGGACACAACCACGCACACGATGAAATAGGTGACGAACACGTTGGTACTTCTTATGATACTCCCTTGCGGGATGATGCCTTCGACTTAGATGATACAACCAAAATTGACTTAATTACTGAGCATTTCCGCGAAATAATGCAAATTTTGGGCTTAGACCTTAATGACGACAGCCTCAATGGTACACCTCGCCGAGTTGCCAAGATGTATGTGCAAGAAATTTTTAAAGGTCTGAATCCTCAAAACAAACCTGCCATTACTTTATTTGATAACAAATACAAGTATGAAGAAATGATTGTAGAAAAAGATGTAACGGTTTATTCCACTTGTGAGCATCATTTTGTCCCGATTATTGGCAAGGCACACGTAGCCTACGTTTCTACCGGCAAAGTAATTGGCTTGTCCAAAATCAACCGATTGGTGCAATTTTATTGCAAACGCCCACAGGTGCAAGAGCGACTCACCAACCAAATCGGTGAAGCCCTCAAAGAGGCTTTGCAAACCGAACACGTGGCGGTAGTGATTGATGCCGACCACTTATGCGTGGCTTCGCGCGGGGTGCAAGATGTAAACAGTTCTACGGTTACGGCTTTCTACAGTGGTAAGTTTAGAGAAGATAACACCAAAAATGAGTTTTTGAAATACATAGGCTAATTTTTTGCTTTTTTTTTTGCAAAAATGGCTGATAATCAGATATTTATAAAGAAACCCTTTTCGAAGCCCCCAAGCAGGCGAAAAGGGTTTCAATTTTTTATTCATCTCGGTCTTGGTCGGCTCGGTCGTCCATATAGAGTTCTACCAAACCTTCGGGCAAATTGACTTCTATGGTTCTATTTTCGTGATTAACTTGCAAAACAATGGCATCTACCAAAGGAATCAAAACTTCGCGGTTTTGATAAGTCATACCCAAAAGGTCTTGTTGCGCGCCTTCGTAAAGATTGGTAACAATGCCTAATGTGCCTTTTTGGACATCAATGACGGTATAATTGAGGATTTCGTGCAAATAAAAATCATCATCTTCCGATTCGGGCAGCACATCAAGGGGTAGGTAGAGCTTACAATGCACAATTTTTTCGACGGCGGTAATATCATTCAAATCTTCAAATTTGATGATGGCTTTGTTGCCGCCGGTAAGTTGAATTTTCTCAATAAAGAAGGGTTCTAATTTTTTTTTGATTTCTACAAATACCGAATCCATTTCGGCATATTCGTCCGGCACATCTACATCTAAATAGCACAAAACTTCACCTTTCAAACCGTGCGTTTTGACGATAGAGCCTAGTTCATAACATTCGTCTTGTTGCATATATTTTTGTATCTAACTGATAAATTAATTTTGTAGGGCTTTTAGAAGGCATCAATCATTTTTTGAGAAATTGTGGGAATATTTTGTAAATAATTGATTATCAATCATTTAAGTATAAAAAATCTTGAAAACCTTATGAAGTTTGGCTAGAATGATTTTACTCAATTATTTATATTGCTTCTAATTCATTTTCACCTACCCTTTAAAACAGAAATGATATTTCCGAAGAAATATCATTTCATATTAGTTCAAAATAAGATTTGCCAATTTATTCGGCGGCTTCGCCACCTTCAGCCGGAGTTTCAACGGCAGGCTCTTCGCTAGGGGTAGCGTTGGCTTCGGTTTGTTTTTTGCGCAGAGCTTCGGCACGAGCTTCGTTCACTTTTTTCTCAGCATCTAAGCGGGCTTTTTGGTCGGCGGCTTTTTGAGCAGCCAAATTATCCACTTTTTGGGTGATTTTGCTGTCTTTTTGGTTTTTCCAAGCCTCGAATTTGGCATCGGCTTGTTCTTGGGTAATAGCCCCTTTGATAACTCCGATTTGCAAGTGTTTTTTCAACAAAATGCCACGGTACGAAAGCATTGCTTTGACAGTAGGAGTAGGTTGCGCCCCTTTGATTAACCAATCCAAAGCTTTATCATCATTGAGATTGATACTGGCGGGGTTGGTATTGGGGTTGTAAGTGCCGATTTTCTCGATAAATCGTCCATCTCGTGGAGAACGGCTATTGGCGATGATTACATCATACATTGCCAATTTTTTGCGCCCGCGACGGGCTAATCTAATTCTAATCATTTTATTAGGAGTTTTTAAAGTCTGACAGAACTCGTCTGCCTATCTCGTTTTTCGGAGTGCAAAAGTATAATGGATTATTTGAAAATGCAATAATTAGTAATTTTTTAATCTATTGAATTTTTGTTTTATCGTATTTCCGAGTAATACTTCCCATTTTTTAGCCTCCAATTAGACAATACTACGGACAGTTTTTTTATAAGTAATTGATAATCAGCCAGTTATGCCACTTCAAGTATTTTATGTAAAAGCTGATTATCAGATACTTAGTAAATAACTCGGAACCCCCTCCGGGGGCAGGGGGCTTAGAAACTGTCCGAACTATTGATTAGAAACACTATCAAACGTGAATATTTTGAGAAATATTGAAAAAGTACAAAAAATAAATCTTTAAAAAACAATCTAAAATCCCCCCAAGTCTTCATCCTGCGTGGAACTTTGTTAAATTGCTATGTCTTAAAATATTTCTGTAATTAATTGAAAATCAACAAATTATAATTTCACCCCTCCTTCGGAGGGG
>JALONJ010000617.1 GCA_025455045.1 Microscillaceae bacterium
TTCATTATCAAGCACTTATCTCAACATTCGGAACTAGAAACCCGAAACTCGGAACCAGAAACTTATTAAGCAAATGCCGAATCAATGATAATTTGCTGCCCCTGTGCGTGAATTTTGGGATAGCCTGTGGCGGGTGAGGCACTTGACTTGCGTATCTACCCAAAGTTTTTACTTTTTGAACTAAAAAAAAATGGCATCGTTATTATCAAATCTGAATAATTATAAAAAATTATGACATTTATTGAGGACTTTGATACCTCAATTTGTATATTTGCAAAATGAATAAGTCTATAAATAGTCCATTTCGCTATGCCGGAGGGAAGTTTTATGCCCGTAAGCTAATATTAGCTCATATACCAAAACATTCCATTTACATAGAACCTTTTGCCGGAGGAGGAAGTATTTTCTTTGCCAAACCTAAAGTAAGCCTAAATCAATTAAATGATATTGATGCTGAACTCATCAATGTATATAAAACTATCCGCGATATGCCGAATGAATTAGCTACTTTTTTAAAAAAAAGAAGTGAAAACGAAAGCCATATCCCCGATAGGTTCTCCGCCAATCTTTTACTAGGAGAGCCTTTGCCTGCTACCAAAGAACTTCATAGTTTTTTTAAAAATGAATTTAAACCCCGCAATGACCTTGAGAAAGCTGGTAGGTGGTTTTATCTAAATCGCACTTCTTATAGTGGGATTATGAATAATCAAAATATGTATTGGGGATATGGTGATAAATATTCAATGCAGCCCAAAAACTGGGAGCAAAATATTTTAAGAACGAGTTTGAAACTACAAGATGTTCATTTGACAAGTTTGGATTTCGAGGAAGTGATTGACAGTGCGCCCAATAATTCTTTGTTGTTTATTGACCCGCCTTATTTTAATGCAGACCAAGATAAGTTTTATCAATACTCGTTTTCTAAACAAGATCATTTTAGGTTGATGAATTGCTTAAAACGTAATAATATTAGATTAAAGTTATTTATTACCTATGATAATACCCCCGAAATAAAAGAAATGTATAGATGGATAAATGAGGTTCACGATAAAGAATGGAATTATTGTATTCAAAGAACTGATGATCAAAAAAATGGCTCTGACAAGAAAGGCGAAAGATATAAAGGTAAAGAACTTTTTTTATTGAACTATGATAGTACCTCACAAACTCAACCATTAAACCTTTTTTCTAATATGGTTTAGAATAAAATCTTCTGACTTCTCAATAGAAACCCAGCCATTGGTAGGAGTAAGTGTTTTACAGTCAAAATTGATAGGCGGATAATTAGGGATAAATCCACAATTGTTTTTATTAGGGCATTTTTTCTTTGTGCAGATATTAAAACCATTGCCCACAGCTAGATTATGAGAAGAAGTAATATACATTTTCTCAAAAGCTAATTTTTGTAGTAAGGCTTCGTCAGAAGTATCAAACATTTTTTTACAAAACTCTATGCCATCTTTGTCGGGCGACCAATAAAATAGCCCATCATCATCGGTTTCATAAAAGGCATTTCCTATGGAAGTAACCACAAAATCAAAATCTTTTACTCTATACTGATCATTGTGATTAGATAACATTTCAAAAGAAACTCCTAATTGCGGGGCTAAACGTGCGGCAACTTGAGTACCCAATGTTCTTGACCTCATACATTTTACATTGATCACATAATCACCGTTTTGTAATTTTTTAAATCTTCCTTTAACAGCTAGTTTGCACTCAATCCCAAATCTTTGCTGATTTGCCAAATATATTACGGCGACATCTTCATCGTGCACACCTAGTTGGGCATTCAATAAATTTTTCTCAACTTTCCAATTTTTTGTTGATAATATTTCTTGCAGTTTTTTAAGCACCGAAAATTCAAAAGCCTTGCCACGAATCATTGGGATAACTTTGGGTTCATTCAAGGTATTTGCCAAATACTCAACTGGAATACTATAATGATTACAAAAATTTATTATCTCCTCTTGCCAACTCATTTCGGTATGTTTTTAGTGAATTTTGCCACATCACAATCAAGACATATCGCAATTTTGATTAGGGTTAAAAAACTTACATTTCTTTCTCCGCGTTCAATACCGCCGATATATGACCTATCTACGTCAGCTTCAAGGGCTAACCGCTCTTGCGATAAGCCTTTGGTTTTTCGCAATTCTCGAATTTGATTACCGAGTGCTATAAGATATGGATCTTTTTTCACAGAGCAAAAATAGAGTTATAACTACTATAATACCACAGACTATAATACATCATTTTGACATAGATATAAAATTATGAGCAAAATACACCCATTAAGGGCTTAGAAATTCATAGCTAGGAAGTAAAAATTATGTAAATCCTTGATTACCAGCTTATTACACTTTTTTTAAATATTGGCTAATTTTATGTGTAAGTATATAGACAAGCCCCTGATTATCAAATCATTACAAAAAAAACCGAAGCGGATAACTTCGGTTTTTTTATTGTGATAAAAATCATTCAACGCCAGACAAGTATGGGTGATTTTTTTATAAATCATTCATTATCAAGCACTTATCTCAACATTATCAATGATAATTTGCTGCTCCTGTGCGTGAATTTTGGGATAGCCTGTGGCGGGTGAGGCACTTGATTTGCGGGCTACTACCGCTATTTGGTCATATTTATACACGCGTTGGATATAAGTCCAATAGCCCATATTCAGAGGCTCTTCTTGTACCCAATGCACTTTGGCTTTGGGATATTGCCCAATCAATTTGTGAATGGCTTTGGAAGGGAAAGGATGCAATTGTTCAATCCGAATAATTGCCACATCTTTTCGGCCGTCTTTTTGTTGGCGATTCAATAAATCATAATACACTTTGCCGGTACACAAAATCACGCGGGTTACTTCTTTGACTTCGGCATAGTTATCACCAATAATTTCTTGGAAACCGCCGGATGTAAATTCTTCCATCGGCGACCACACTCGTTCATCGCGCAACAAGGATTTGGGCGACATCACCACCAAAGGTTTGCGGAATTGCCAAGCTACTTGGCGGCGCAAAGCGTGAAATAAATTAGCAGCCGTGGTGATGTTGGCAACTACTATGTTGTATTCAGCCGAAAGTTGTAAAAAGCGTTCGGGGCGAGCGTTGGAGTGTTCGGGTCCTTGCCCTTCGTAGCCGTGGGGTAATAAAAGTGTCAAACCGTTCATTCGATGCCATTTGCTTTCGGTGGCGGTCAAAAATTGGTCAATCATTGTTTGTGCGCCGTTGGCAAAGTCGCCAAATTGGGCTTCCCAAATCACCAAGGCGTGGGGGTTTGCCATAGCGTAGCCAAATTCAAAACCCATTACCGCATATTCCGAAAGCAAGGAATTATAAATTCTAAATCGTTCTTGCTCAGGCTGAATATAATCTAGGCTACAATAGGCTTCGTTGGTTTCGCTGTCTTTCAAAACGGCGTGGCGGTGCGAAAATGTCCCCCGTTCCACATCTTGCCCACTCATTCGTACAATGTTGCCTTCAGCTAGAATAGAGCCGTAAGCCAATAGCTCTGCCGAACCCCAATCAAGTTTTTTGTCTTCAAAAAATCTTTTTTTGCGGTCTTCGAGCAATTTAGCAATTTGTTTGATGGGCGTAAATCCTTCGGGAACGGTGCAAAGTGCCGTGCCTACTTTGGCGATTAGTTCTTCGCTGATATTGGTATCGGGCGATTTGTCGAAATCTTCAGGTTTGGAGTGGCGGAATTTGTGCCATTCTTCTTCCAATTTTTGAAAACGATAAGGAATCGAGGTTTGCTTCACCATATTGAGGCGGTCTTGCAGCATTTGCCTAAATTCTTTTTCTAGGTTTTTTGCCAAATCTGCTTCTTTGCCTCTTTCGGCAAGTTTTTGGGCGTAGATTTCGCGGGGATTGGGGTGTTTGGCAATCAAATTATAGAGTTGGGGCTGGGTAAACTTCGGCTCATCACTTTCGTTGTGTCCGTGTTTACGATAGCAAACCATATCAATAAAAATATCTCGATTAAATTTTTCTCTAAATTCAGAAGCCAATTGGCAAGCATAAATGACGGCTTCGGCATCATCGCCATTGACGTGCAATACGGGCGAATCGGTGATTTTGGCTACATCGGTACAATAAATTGAGGAACGAGCATCTTCAAAATCAGTGGTAAAACCTACTTGATTATTAATCACAAAATGAATTGAACCACCCACATAATAGCCTTTGAGTTTTGCCATTTGGGTCAATTCATACACAATGCCTTGCCCGGCAACCGCCGCATCGCCGTGAATGATAATCGGCAATATTTTGTCGGCATTGCCGTGATACACATCATCACAATTGGCGCGTGCGTAGCCTACAACTACCGGACCCACTGCCTCCAAATGCGAAGGATTGGGGGCTAGTTGTAGGGTTACTTCTTTGCCATGGAGGGTAGTGGTTTGGCTAGAGTAGCCCATGTGGTATTTTACGTCTCCATCGCCGAGGTTCAAATCTTCATCATCGGGTACCGTGCCTTCAAATTCATTAAAAATGCTTTCGTAGGTTTTGCCCATAATGTTTGCCAATACATTTAAGCGTCCACGGTGCGCCATTCCGATTACCACTTCCTCTACCCCCAAATCTACACTGCGATTGATGATGGCATCTAGTGCCGGAATGGTGGTTTCGCCACCTTCCAGCGAGAAGCGTTTTTGCCCTACATATTTGGTATGCAAAAAGTTTTCAAAAACTACGGCTTCATTCAACTTTTGTAAAATGCGTTTTTGCTCGGCATCGGTGGGGATATAATTCAAAAATTCGCGCTCAATTTTATTTTTGAACCAACTGATAATTTCCGGCTCGCGGATATACATATATTCAAAACCAATGGATTTGGCATAAATCGTTTCACAGGCACTCACAATCTCGCGCAGGGTAGCCGGTTTGCCAAACAAAGAAATACCCGACTGAAAAACTGTGTCCAAATCTTGGTCTGACAAATCAAAATGCGATAACTCAAGGCGTGCGCGGCGGTCACGGCGTTCTCGAATGGGGTTGGTTTTTGCCAATAAATGCCCGCGACTGCGATAGCCTTGAATCAGGTTGCGGACTTTCATTTCTTTGTACTGGTCATAGCTCGATTCGGCAGTTTGAGAAGGTTTTTCGGCAATTGCCGAGCCGTTTTGGGCGGTGGCGTGACCGTTTTCGCCATATTGTTTATAAAAATCGAAACCTTCAAAGAATTTTTGCCAAGTCAAATCTACCAACGCCGGATTTTGTTGGTATTGTTGGTATAATTCGTCAATATAAGCGGCGTGCGCGTTGGAGATATATGAAAATTTATCCATTGTATAATTAGCAAATTTTATATTAAACTCGAGTAAAATAAATATCCAAAACACAAAACTACAATATATTTGAATTGGTTGTAGTTTTAGCTGATTTTTTAATTAAAAATCTTTGAAATCGGCAAATTTTCACCTTCATTTTTGATTTTACCTTGCTCGTTTATCTCAGGACTTAGGTATATTTTAAATACTTCTTCGTGTGTTTGCCGGAATTAAATTGTTGTCGTTAAATTGCATTTAATTTAGTGATAATCAGCCATTTACGAGCTATTTGCTTTGCAAAAGAGCTATCCTTGATTGTATAGTAAATGAGAATTGGGTGAAAAAAATATAAAATAAATTTTGCTTTCCATCT
>JALONJ010000154.1 GCA_025455045.1 Microscillaceae bacterium
TTTTTATCAAGAAAAAAGAAAGTTGTAAAAAAAGTGTATTTATAATCACCTCATTATCAATTAGTTACAGAAAGCCTATTTTTAAATATTCTAAAAAATTAAGTATTCGTTTAAAATTTCTATAGTGGGAATTGCCGTTGCTTGTGTCCCCACAAGCAACCGTTGCAAAACCAATTTATTTTTAAAAAATGTGTATAACTAATTGATAATCAATTGTTTATATTTTACGCCGTTGCTTGTGTCCCCACAAGCAACCGTTGCAAAACCAATTTATTTTTAAAAAATGTGTATAACTAATTGATAATCAATTGTTTATGTTTTTCAATTTATTAAGCCAATACCACGGACAGTTTTTTGTAAGTAATTGATAATCAACCAGTTATACTACTTCAAGTATTTTATGTAAAAGCTGATTATCAAATACTTAGTAAATAACTCGGAAAAGAATCCCCTCCGGGGGCAGGGGGCTTAGAAACTGTCCGAACTATTGTAAGCAATAGTTTTTGGGTAAAGCTGACAATGGTAGTTCAGAAATTTGACCTATTGGGGTAGATTGTTTGCCAAATACTACGGTGTAATAATTTTGAGAAATTATCTTTCTGATTTGCCTAAAAACTGCTAACTTGTTTGAGTTAGGTATTAAAAATCTATAAGACACTGAAAATCAAGGAGTTACCAATTTTTAACCTTAAAACAAATCAAAAAAACTATGGATTATCTTATTTTAGTTGGCATCATTGCCGGAGTTTTTATTTTTGGCTTTATGTTTTTTGTGTCGCGCTACAAACGCTGCCCATCTGACAAAATTCTAGTCATTTACGGAAGCGTGGGCGGGACTCGAGGCGAAGGCAATATGTCGTCCAAATGTATTCACGGGGGGGCGGCTTTTATTTGGCCCGTATTTCAAGATTTTGCTTTTTTGGATTTGACCCCCATTCCGATTGAAGTCAATTTGACCGGTGCGCTTTCCAAACAAAACATTCGGGTTGATGTACCTTGCCGGTTTACGGTCGGGATTGCTACCGAACCCGCCGTAATGACCAATGCTGCCGAGCGTTTGTTGGGTTTGCAAATGCCTCAAATTAAAGAATTGGCGATTGATATTATTTTAGGGCAGTTGCGTTTGGTAATTGCGACTATGGATATTGAAGAAATCAACACCGACCGCGATAAATTTTTGCATAATATTGCCAACAATGTCGATGGTGAAATTCGCAAAATCGGTCTCAAACTCATCAACGTAAACGTTACGGACATCAAAGACGAATCGGGCTACATTGAATCGTTGGGTAAAGAAGCCGCCGTCAAAGCCATCAATGATGCCAAAATTACCGTTGCCGAGCGCAACCGCGATGGCGCAATCGGACAAAAACAAGCCGAACAAGAACAACGCATCAAAGTAGCCGAACTCGACTCGCAAGCCCAAATTGGTGAAGCCGAAGCCGACCAACGCAAACGCTCCAAAGTAGCCCTCGCCGAAGCCGAAGCCAAATCAGCCGAAGCCGAAGCCGAAACCAACCAACGGGTACGGATTTCGAAAGCCAAAGCTCAAGCCCAAATCGCCGAAGCCGAAGCCGACCAAGCCCGCCGGATAAAAATGGCTGATGCCAACGCTTTGGCTATCAATGGTGAAAACCAAGCCAAAATGAAAATTGCCGATTCCGAAGCCGAACGCCGCGAACGCGCTGCCGAAGCCGAACGCAAGGCAATTGCCGCCGAAAAAATCAAGCAAGCCGAAGCCTTAGAATCAGCCTACAAATCGCAAGAAAAAGCCGAACTTGCGCGCGCCGACAAAGAAAAAGCCACGCAATTGGCAGATGTGATTGTAAAAGCCGAAATCGAAAAACAAAAAATGGAAATTGATGCCGAAGCCCTTGCCGAGCAAACTCGTAGGCAGGCAAAAGGACAGGCTGATGCCATTTTTGCCAAAATGGAAGCCGAAGGGCGCGGGATTTATGAAATAATGGGCAAACAAGCCGAAGGTTTTGACCGTTTTGTCAAAGCCGCCGGTGGAGACCCGCAAAAAGCCGTAATGTTGATGGTAGCCGACAAACTGCCCGAAATTGTCAAAACGCAAGTTGAGGCAATCAAAAACCTCAAAATTGACAAAATTACCGTCTGGGAAGGCGGCGGTAGTAGCAACGGCAATACCGCTACTGCAAATTTTGTATCGGGAATGTTTAAATCCTTGCCACCTTTGAATGATTTGTTCAAAATGGCAGGAATGGAACTGCCAACCTACCTCAAAGGCGCGGAAAATATTGAAAACCTTGATGAAGATATAACCGAAGCAAAAGTGGTGGAAGATAAACCCAAGCCGGAAACTAAATAATTTAAACCAAAAAAGAGAAGCGAAAACTTCTCTTTTTTATTTTTTTGATATACCCAATAGGCATTTAAGAAATGACTACTTCAAAATCTCGCCTTTGATATATTCTTCAATATCTATTTCGCCGCCGGCTTCAGGAATGTTTTGTTTTTTGGCTTCCCAAGTTACTCTTATTTTCGTGCCTTTGTATTTGTTGGGGTTAGCCGCGATTTTTTCGTAAGTGTCATCGCCTTTTAATACCATAAAAGATTTTTCATCACCATTTTCAGGCTTTATTTTAAAATAAAAATAATCTCCTTGCTCAATCTCGATGAATGTACCCACCGTAACTTGCTGTCTGTCAGATACTTCCTCTTTGGGCTTTTCGGTTTCTTCGGCTTTGGGGGCTGCTTTTTCGGTAGTTTCGCTGGAGTCTTTTTGGGTAGATTTTTCAGTTTTATCCGATTTGCCGCCGCCGCAAGCGAAACTATAAGTGATTAAAATTGTAAAAATAATTCGAGATACGTGTTTCATTGTTTGAAAAAAATAAGTTTAAGAAATCATTAAAATATTGAAAATGAGCGTGTTGTAAAAACAATCTTTTATTTCGCCGATTTCAAGACAGTTTGCATTTGTTTTTTATCATCGGCACTTATCCAAGTACAAGTAAATTCTTCATCAAGGGTGAAGGCTTGCTCTATCATAAATTTACCAAAAGTTTTTTCTCCCACTACTTCATCTAACTGCAAAAAATTAAATACATTGGTAACTCCTTTGAGTTCAATTTTTTTGTCTTTGCCTTGACTGAGATAATAATAATACCCCTCATATAAGATAGTTCTTTTGTCTTCGGGATTGGGTTTGGAAGTCAAAAACATTTTAATTTTAATTTTCCCATTCATCAATCCATCAAATTCGTAGGATCGAGGTGCTATGGTCTCTGATGCTGCTTTGGCCTCGAATGAGGCATTTTCTGCACAAGTCATTTTCTTCAACACACCAGATACATCTTCCTTCTCTGGACTAAGTTCATCACCTTTCATTATCCAGACACCCTCCCATAATTCACCTAAACCCTGCCCCGTTTCATTATCAATAACAGTTAGGGTAAGCGCGAGTTTCTCCCCTGTTTTTGTTCCTTTTACATTGTATATTGTGTACAAAGGCGCACCAGCTTTGGGTGTTATATACCTCATCATACCAGTTACGGTATTACCTTTGATAATCAAGTTTGCGGAAACAGTGTGAAATTGTGTTTTCGAAAAAAAGCAAAGTTTTTCGCCTTCGGAGGTATTTCCGGCAGTTTCTTTAGCTTGAGTAGTGTCAGCTTTCTCTTTTTCCTTAGAGCCACCGCCGCCACAAGCGAAGCTAAAAGTGATTAAAAATACAAAAACGATTTGCGATACTTGTTTCATTGTTTGTAATAAAATTAAGTGTAAAATATTGATAATCAGTAATTTATAATTAGTCATTACAATTGATGTTTTAAGATAAAATCAAAACTTTTCTGTTTGTTGGCAGATAGCCATTTGCCTTTGATGATGGTGCCGGTATCGTCATATTTGCCTATAAAATAGCCGGTAATTACCTCTTTGCTGTTTTTTTCGGTCAGGTTTACTTCGCCTGTATCACTATTATAAGTGCCCATGACATTCAGTGTACCGCCGTTTGGGTTGTTGGTGTACCAATAGACACCACCAACATGCATCAAACCATCTTTATACGGCATCATTATTACTTCCATATAAATCGGAAGTTTGTTGTTGATAGTGCCGTCCAATTTTTGGCGAGGCTGGGCGTAGGCAAAAGCTATAGCCAAGCAGAAAATGGAAAATAAAACAATTTTTCTCATTTTTTTTCGGGTTTAAAATTAAATAAAATGTAAATTGATTTGAGATGTAATCCGCTGATTATTAATTATTTATGAATTTATATAGCTGTTTCACTCTGTCAAAACCTATTAGCTTCATCATTTGTTTATCTTTGGCAATAGGTTTTATAATTAAATCTTGTTGGGTTGGGTTTGGTATGATTTATTCAAAATGGCGGGAATGGAATTGCCCACTTGCCACAAACCAAGACCCAATACTTACAAAAGAGATAAATGGAATAATCCTACTATGCAATTATATTTTATCGCAAAGACGCAAAGTAATGAATAATTAATAATGTGTAATGAATAATTATGTATCTATCTGATAATCAGTATATTATATTATCAAATTATCACTTTATTTAATTTCTATTACAAAGGCACTAAGACGCAAAGCACTGATAATCAATGACTTAGTTTCCTTAGTTTCTGAGTGGTTTAAAAAATGGCTAGTAGTATTAAATGGAAACTTCTTTTTTGGTAAGTATTTGATAATCAGCTATTTATGAGATTTTCCTCATTGGTCTGAACCAGAGCTAAAAAATCAGGGTCGTTCCAAAGCCACTCGAAGTCTTTATCTTTTTTGGCACTAGCTTTATTCTTAGCATCAAGATTTATAGCTTTTTGTAAATATTCCAAAGATTTGGCTCTATTATTTTCCAAACTATACACACAAGCTAGGTTAAAATAAGCATCATCATCGGATGAGTCAATGTTTAATGCTTTCTCGAAGCTTTCTTTTGCTTCGTTATATTTTTTTTGATGAATATGCACAACTCCTAAATTATTCCAAATCGTATATATATTGCTATCAATCACAGTAGCTTTTTGGAATGTTTCGGCTGCTAATTCATATTCTTCTAAATCAAAATATACATTACCTAAATTATTCCAAGCATCGATATAATTGGGGTGCGCATTGATGGCTTCTAGGTATGATTTTTTGGCATCGGGATAATTTCCCATTTTATCGTATGTGTATCCTAGTCCAAACCAAGATTCATAATCTTCTGAATTTTGGTTGATTTTACGCCTATAGACTAAAATCATCCTATCCCGGACAATTTTATCAAGATTTATTTCCCCATTTTCATTCATTTCCTCTAAGAAAAAAAGCGCAATGTTCTCAAAGTTTTCTAGACTAGATCCGGCAACCAATGGCTCGGCTTCAGAGTTGAAATAGATTTTTTCACCTAAAGCAAAACGTGATTCATAGCGAATGGTAGTAAGTGCAGAAACTTGCTCTAAAATTTCTCTAGTAAATGTTTGAGAATCTTTATCAAATCGAAGAATGGGCGATGTAAATTCATTTATATCAAATTGAGGCATCGTAAGCGCAAACTCACTGGCAAATTTGGCTCGCCATTCATCGGCTTCATCACCTCTATTATCATCTAATCGGGCAAGAATCGGCAACACAAACGGTTTCCTGCGTCCACTTTTGGTATAATCGGCTTCAATAATGCGCTTCACCATTTTTTTTGCGCCGTCAAAGTTTTGTTGATTGGGGGCAACAATTACCAAGTTCATATCCGGCATTAGCACATTGCATATTCCCGAATAGTCGTGAAATCCGGTGCGGCTGTCAATCAATACATAATCATATTCGCTTTTTACTTGCTCTCTAAACCATAACAAGTAACTGCCCCCATAGAGCTGGTCATAAAATTTAAGCCAATCAAAGTCCTCGACTTGGCTATGATAGCCTTCTTCATAGCAAATAGCGGGCATTAAATCAATTTTGCCCCCATTCTCAACATTTATCAGGTTTTGGATATATTTTTTTTCGCTTGCTTCATTTTCCGCAAATGGGGTAGTAAAATCATCTTCACTCAATACTCTATCCACTTCGGCGTTTTTTACCAAAGCAATATGCGCATTGAGTAAATCCAATAAACCTTGAGTTTTTATATCTTCATCTCTTTTGCCAAAATAAAAGTGCAAGCCTGGTGCTTCCAAATCCCAATCAATTAATAAAATCTTTCTTTTTTTATAATAACATAAATAGGCGGCAATATTTGCCAGCAAATGTGTACGTCCAACGCCGCCCTTGTATGAATAAAATGTATAAATCATAGTTTTAAATTATCTAAGGGTGGTTGTTTAAATTGAGTCGATTTTAATTCAATTTTTGTCATTGTCTCTTTTTCGGTGATGCCTTTGAGATAGGCAATATTTGCCAAACGCCTAAAAAAATGAACCTTATTGGGTACATCTAGCTCTACGTGGGTATAAGATTTGTAAAACTCAGCCTGCCAAGCTACTGCCAAGCGTTTGAAAGTATGATGCACTTGTTCCTTAGCAAAAATAAGCTGTTTTTCGGAATTTTCACTACCTATTGGCACAATACATCCCCCAATTTTATTTTTGTCTTTGCTATCAAAAAGTCGAGCAAAATTTTGATTCTCATCAAACAATAAAGAAAAAGCATCAATAATCAAAATAAAATTTTTAGTTAGTGGTTCAATTACATCTTCTAAATTCTCTTGGCTAATAACTTGCTTATCTATAAAATAGGCTCTTAAGTTGATAGTCGATAGCTGATGAAACTCCTCTAAAATAGTTACAATTATCTCATTATCAAATACTTGCCAACTTTCAAGGTTATCTGCATATCGTTCAAATGGGATATTTTCCAATTCAATTTTTTCCCAATCACTTCGGGTACTGGTAAGAATCAATAGATATAAAAAGTCATTAGGTTGGGCTTTTTCAGTATAGAAATTAGCTGTTCCAATGGATTCAATATTAAAAATTGTATCAGCTTGTTGGGTAGTCATTGCGCTTTTTTAGAGTTTAAGCAAGTCCAAGTTTAAAGCTCGCAATTTTATATCTTTTTTCAAAATAAATTTCATACTTATTCTGATTACCCTTAGAAGCTGTCTTAAAATCATTTTAAAGCATTTTTTTGAATTTAAAATTTTCAAAAAAATATATTTTCACAAAAAACAAAAAAATCATAACTAATTGATAATCAGTTAGTTAAAAGAATTAGAATAATTTAGATTCCTATAAAAATTCAAAATACCAAATTTTGAAAATTGCCGTTAATATTATTTTAAGACAGCTTCTTAGGTTTAGGAGTCCATTAGGAACAAGAAAAAAATAATGCGTACAATATTTTTGGTAACACATTGATTTTCAGGTAATTACAACATTATTCATTTTACATTATTCACTATTCGTTCCTTAGCTACGTCTTTATAAAATGTGTCCTTTATTTTGTAATCATTCCTAAGACTTTTTCTGTTGAATGAGCAATTTGTCTGAACCTCGGAAGTTACAAATATATACATCTAGCAAGCCATCGCCGTTGAAGTCGGCGACTTCGGCTTCAATGGCATCAATGGGCATTTTGTCAGGGAAAATCGCCTGCGTTTGTTCGCTAAAAACCCCTTTGCCATCATTGATAAAAAATTGAAAACCTGCTCCAAAAGCATTAGAAACCAGCAAATCCAAATCGCCATCGCGGTCAATATCCGCAAGATCGGCATCTAGTGAATGTAATTCTTGTTGGGGAAGACGGGTAGCTGTTTCATCGACAAAAAACCCTTTTCCATCGTTAATAAGCAAGCGGTTTTGGCGATTTTTACCTTTGCGAAAGTCGACATTGGCAAATATCAAATCCAAATCTTGGTCGCCGTCCACATCACCCAAAGTAGCCTGCCTTGTTTCTTCATTGATTCCGGCAAGGGGCAGTTGAGCAGCCGACACATCGGTAAAGTTGCCTTTGCCATCATTGAGCCAAAGTTTATTGCCGTCTTCGTTTGCCAAAACCAAATCGACATCACCATCACTATCAATATCTCCAGCTTCTAGGTCTTGGGTAGTATCGTTGGTGCTGGGTAAGCGCGTAGCTGACTCGTCTTTAAAATTGCCTTTGCCATCATTGAGTAAGAGTATTTCGGCACCGGCATTGCCAAAAATGAGGTCTTGGTCGCCGTCTTTGTCCACATCAAGGGCTAGTACGGCATTGGCGTGGCTATTGACCGGTATTTTTTGCGAAGCTTCTTTAAAAAAACCTTTGCCGGTATTGAGATAAAACTCGTGCATACCATCGTCTTCGCTGGCAAAGACAATATCCAAATCGCCATCGCGGTCAAAATCAGCCACCGCAATTTCTTCAGAATCGCGGTAGGTATGGGGCAGGCGGTCGGCAGTTGCATCACTAAATTTGCCTTTGCCGTCATTGAGCAAAAGAATATTAGGCTCGTGTTCATTGGCAACGATTAAATCCAAATCACGGTCGTTGTCAATATCTACCGAATAGGCACTCATACTACGCCCCCCCAAAGCCCAAGTAGGCAAGTGGCTGATGCTCATATTGTTGTATTTAGGCAAATTTGGCAATTGTTGGGCATAAACGCCCGTCCATACAGTCCAAGCTATTAGCGTCAGGCTTATTTTTTTCATATTCCTTGTAATTTAATTTTTTTCAAAAGCCGAAACTAGCCCGAATTCAATCATTTGATTTGGAAAAAAATGCTAAATAAGGTGAATATTTTAGTAAATACTTGATAATGAGATAGTTATATTACAAAATCTTGCTATTTTCAGGGGAGTGTCAATTGTTTCAAAAATAAAATTGTATTATTCTAATCAATAGTTCGGACAGTTTCTGATTTCTAAGCCCCTGCCCCCGGAGCAGGGTTCTTTTCCATTTTTTGTTAAGTACTTTATAGTCAGGCAGTTACAAGAAATAATACTACTATACATTTTTTAATTCGCCACCAAGACACTAAGGCACAATTTATTGATTATCAGTACTTTGTGCCTTAGCGTCTTTGCGTGAATACATATTTTGTATAGTAGTATTACAAGAAATATTCAAGATAGCATAACTATCTGATAATCAATTACTTATAAAAAACAACCGAAGTATTGTTAATATGATAAATATTTAATATAATTTTTATAAAAACATATAAAATACTGATAATCAATTAGTTAATGAAATAAATTGAAAAATAACAATTTAACAAAGTTCATTTCAAGATGACAAGTGGGGGGATATTGCATTATTTTTAAAAATTTAACTTTTTGTACTTTTTTAATATACTTCAAAATATTCACGTTAAATAAAGCAGGATTAAAAATTAGTAAAAACTTAGCTATACCTAAAGACCACAGTTTGCTTGTTAAAAATATGAATTAGGTTTTGGCACACATTCATATTATGTTTTCTAAGGGTGGAGATAAAAGATTGAATTCTGGCGTAGCATTTCGCGCCCTTGAAGGTTCGGAAGGAAGTAGCTACTTTCTGTTTGGTTTTCAAACAACGGATATCCCGCTCGGTCTGATTATTGGTAAAAGGAATGGCTTGCTGAAAGGCAAAAGCCAGCCCCCCGTCTTGGTATTTGACCAATCGGTTCAATACATTTCGCCCCTTGGAGTTGGTCAGTTTTTCCCACCACTTTTTTTGCCCTTGGATTGTTTGAAAGCCGATTTTTTGCTTAATTCATCGCTGGAAGGTGGTTTATGGCTATTCTGACTGTTTTGATTCAAGCGTTGGCGTAATTCGGCATTCTCCGCTTTTAAACTCGTATTTTCGGTCTCTAGCCTTTCTATACGAGCCAAAAGTTGGACTACTATATCTTTTAAAATCAATATGTCATCTGAAAATTCCAAATTATTGCCTTGTTATATACTCTTCTACGAATCTATAACTTTTCGTTGCAAAGCTAAGTTTTTACCAATTAGTTTTGTTACACATATTGTTTTAGCAACATAATGAATTGCGGTCAGGTAATTAAATAACTCCCAATACCGATTTATTAATTCCTTACCAACTGCTACTCGCGCCCCCACCGCCAAAACTACCTCCACCGCCATAATAACTACTTCCGGAACTACTGCTCGAGGAGGAAGATGAAGAAGATGAACCACCCGAGTAAGATGATGAAGAACCACTCGAGTAACTACTGCCGCCTTTGCCACTATAGGTAGATGAGCCGCCGCCACCACTACCCAACCACGCAAATTGGGCGGCGGCATAAGGATTGCGCCGCCATATCAATTGATACAAGGCGAAAAGGCTCAAAGCCATTGACAAAAGCCATAACCAGACAATTATATAGCCTGAAAAAATACTGAAAAACTCCTCCGTAGCAAAAATTCCAAAAGTAAATGTGTGAATAAAAGCAACTAGCAAACCAACCGGCGTGTGAAGAAAAAAGAATAATTTTTCGATAAAAAACCTTTTTTTCAATTTGAAACCCTTTTTGATGCCAATACGGTATTGAATATAAAAGATTAAATTGATAGCTAATAAAATCCCAAAGAAAATGCCTACCGATTGCAATTGCCGAAAATAAATTTGCTTGACCCCCGCCAAAGCCAGCCTAACCGCTTGTTCAAAATCATTTTTTTGTAAGGCAATTTCAATCGTTTCTTGCTCCCGTGAACCAAGATTGTAAAAATTTAGCTCACGCTGACTTAGGCGCATACTTGCAGGGTAAGGCTGTCGAGTCATTTTGGGTTCATTGTTTTCCATAGTCAAAACCGGCGCACCCAAGTGGCTAGGGCTTATATCTATCCTAAATCCAGTCGTAGGAATCCCGAAATAATCACTGGTAACATCAAAACCACTTGCGGTATAAACTCCTGAGCTAGTGATGAGCCGCTTGAAAGGCAAATACCAAAAAGCCGCCAACTCCTGAGTAAGGCGGGCTTTTTGGGCTTCGTTGAACAAGCCGATGGGGTCTTGCACCAAGCCATCTTCGCCAGTATAGGTTTGGCTCACTTGCGCCGGATTGTCCTTGTATTCATAACGAATGACCTCAATGATAGACTTGACTCCCAAGTCGATGGCTTTAAAATATTCGCCTTTTTTGAGGTAAGGCACTACAAAATCAGTTTGAATTTGCTTGCAAGTAAGGTCGGTTAGCTTGGCTTCCAATCCATAACCCACTTCAAAGCGCAAGCCTCGCCTTCCTTCGTCGGTCAGCGAGCCTACCACCAAAAACAATACGCCATTATCATTTTTTTTACTCCCAAGCCGCCAAGTGTTGGCGAGCGTGAGTGAGTAATCCTCGAGGGTTTTGTCGCCCAACCAATTGGTGGGAATATTGACCACCGCAATTTGATTGGAAGTAGAGTCATAAAAAGCCTGCAAATACCGGCTGATTTGTTGTTCTTCGGTATCGGTCAATAAATCCGAGAAGTCCGAAACTGCTTTGCCGGTCGGCGAAGGAATCGTACTCGTTTGGGCGGCAAGGTAATGCCCCACCCACCCTACTAAATACCAAACTAACAAGTGTTTTATTTTCATAAAAAAAATTTTATAAACATTTGACTGTGTCTGGCTCTGGCTGATAATCAATGAGTTATAAAAATATATTTTAAATTTCAAGCAATTCCCACTGTAAAGTAATTGAACAAAAGTTTGATATTTTAACTTTTATATTTATAAAAATAGCAAAATACATAAATAATTGATAATCAATGCTTTAAATGTATTTTTCATTAAATTGCCCTTAGCGAAACCCTAGAATTTCGGGGTGAAAAGTCGTAA
>JALONJ010000155.1 GCA_025455045.1 Microscillaceae bacterium
ACGCCCAATTGCTAAAGTCTTTAAGATTAAATTTGCTTTGTAAAATATTGATAATCAAGTATTTATATTATGTTTTAGAGTTTTACAGAGTTTCCAATAATTATTTATTGTAAGCATTTGATTATCAAACCATTGTATTAGCTATGGACTATTGTCTATCGACTATTGACTTTTTGTATTATACAACCTCCGCTAAATTATCGGCATAATGATAATAGGCGGCGCAAGCTCCCTCTGACGAAACCATCGGCGCACCCATCGGATGTTCGGGTTTGCAGGCTTTGCCAAAGAAAGGGCATTGTTGGGGCTTGAGCAGACCTTTGAGAATTTCTCCGGCGCGACATTCATTGGCGGGCGGCTTGGGAACATTGAGTTGGAACTTAAGGCGGGCATTGTAAAGCTGATAATTTTGATTGACCTCCAAACCACTCAAGGGAATCGTACCAATGCCGCGCCACTCGCGGTCGGTGGGGCTAAACACTTGATTCACAGCCTCTTGTGCCAAACGATTACCGGCTCGTTGCACATAACGGGTGTATTGATTTTCAACTTTGGCTTCGCCTTTTTCCAATTGTTCTACCGCCATCACAATCCCTTGCAATAAATCTAAAGGTTCAAAGCCGGTTACGACAATGGGAATTTGGTATTTATCGACCAAAGGGAAATATTCTTCCATTCCCATTATGGTGCAAACGTGTCCGGCGGCGAGGAAGGCACTGACGCGGGTTTGTTCGTCTTGCATAATGGCTTCAATTGCCGGCGGAACTAGCACTTGCGAAGCTAAAATGCTGTAATTCAACACTTTAAGTTTATCAGCGTGAATTACGGAGAGGGCATTGGCGGGGGCGGTGGTCTCGAAACCTACGGCAAAAAATACCACTTCGCGGGTGGGATTTTGCTGGGCGATATTGACCGCCTCGAGGGGCGAATAGACCATTCTTACATCGGCTCCATTGGCTTTGACTTCCAAAAGGTTTTTTTTTGACCCCGGTACGCGCAACATATCGCCAAAAGAACATAAGATAACTCCCTCATTTTCAGCTAGATAAATGGCTTCGTCAATGATTTCGATTGGCGTAACGCACACCGGACAGCCGGGCCCGTGAATCATTGTAATTTGTGGAGGAAGCATTGCAATAATGCCGTTTTTGACAAGGCTGTGGGTTTGTCCGCCACAGACTTCCATAATTGTCCAATCGCGGGTAGCAATTTTGTGCAAATGCTTGAACAAAACTTCGGCTGATTCAGGGTCGCGGTACTCGTGGAGGTATTTCATACTTATTTCTTTTAGGGAGACCGTAGATTTTTAATTAGGAATTGGGAATTAGCAATTAGGAATTTCATAAGAAATTAGGAATTAATAATTGGGAATTAGGAATTGTTTAATTACCTGATTTTCAATTGATTATGTTTTTGAAAAGTTTACTTTATTTTATAATTATTCCTAAGTATCTGATTATCAATTAATTATATTTCAATATTGTTAATTGTTTGGTTTATAATTCCCATCCTTCTTTTTTCAATAATTCGGCGAGGGAAAATTGATGCTCTTGGAGTAAGGTAAGCTCTTTGTTCCAATCTGACCAAATCCAATCTTGTTGGGCGCGGGCGTACATTACTTTTTTGGCGGAGGTAAAAAACCAAAAAACTTCTTGAACGCCAAAGTCTAATAATTTTTGGGTTTTGTTGCTGTAGTAGGCTATCTCATTCATTTCCAAGTCTTTAGCGTCAGCTTGAATATCTACTTCTAAAACAACTAGGGGAGCGATACTCAGATATTTGCCTTGGGGTTGGTTTTTTTGTAAATCGCTTTTGGCAAAAACTACTACATCAGCCGAAAAATTATCTTTTTTATCGAGATGTAAGCCGGTTTCACCAGCCGAAGCGAAATATTTTTGCTCATCTAAATTTTTATTCAAAAATTTAGTTAAACATCCCACAATAATCATTTGTAAATCGCTTTGTCCCATAATTTCTTCGCGTTTTTTTAGTCCTTTCATTACTTCTTGGTAGCCTCGGTAATAAATAGGCTTACCATCCATCATTTCATAAATGAGAAATTCGGGAATTTTTTTGCGCGAAGTTTTGGTCTGCCCCTTGGGTTTTGCTTGTTTTTCTAATACTTCAGCCATAACATTAGATATAAACTATTGATAATCGGGTGCATTTCAAATTTACGCGTTTCTATTGCCTCACCCTAGCCCTCTCCGAAGGAGAGGGTTATAGGTAGTAAATTTGAAATGCACCCTTGATAATCAATGATTTTTAAACAATATAATCTTTTTTTAAATGATTGAATGATGTTAATGTAAATTTAAGAATTTTTTTGTAAAATCTGAATGTATTTTTATAAATACTTGACTATCAGTTTTTTATATAAACAAAAACAAAACTAGAAACCAGCTCGCTCAGAACTAATTTAAGTTTGCAATTCATCTAATTCACCCAGTTGTTTGATATACTCAAAGGTGATTTTGGCTTCTTCTTCATCCACCGTGCCGATAGCCACGCCTACGTGAACCAACACATAATCACCAACTTGGGCTTCGGGAACCATTGATAAATTGACTTCTTTCATAATACCGCCAAATGAAACTTTTCCCAGCCGAAAAATATCGTCGAGTTGGGCGGTGATTTCAATGACTTTGCCGGGAATTGCTAGACACATAATTTTATTTGTTGATTTAAAGATTGGAGATTTGGAGACTTTTTAATTTAAATAATTGATAATCAAGTAGTTATATTGATTTCTTTTTCCTGTAAATGATAATCACTAGGGCTTTGAGCAGGGCGAGTCAGGTATTCATAAGCGATTTGCCCAAAGCTGATACATTCGTCATTGGGCGAGAGTTGCTGATGAAAATGTAATCGAAATTCATTTTGTAAGTGCTCAATTATCAAATCTACCAATAAGGCATTTTGAAAAACTCCACCACTGAAATATAAGTCTTTGATTTTGAGGTGATTAGCTACTTTTTTGATAGCTATTGCCAAAGAATAGTGAAACTTGTAAGCAATGTAAGCCTTTGGAACATCATTGCCCAAATCTTGGATAATGCCTTGTAATAAATCTAACCAAACTACTTGATTATCAATGATTTGGATAGAATAATGGGTTTTAATAGGCTTTTGCCAAGTGCTTGCCAAAGTTTCTAAATACATTGCTGATTCACCTTCGTAGGAGTTTTTGCCGGCTAAACCCAACAAGCTGGCTACTCCGTCAAAAAAACGCCCCATACTTGAGGTTTGTCGAGCATTTTCGGTTTTTAATAGATTTTGATAAAAATTCCACTCTTGGGGGCTAAATTGTTTTTTTAATTCTTCCAGTACTTTGTCCAACTCAATGGCTTGGGTAAGTTGATTATTGGCAGTTGATAAAATCGTTTTTAATAGGCTAATTGCCGAAAGGCGGGGCTCTTTGGCCATTTTATCGCCCAAAAACCAATCAAAATATTGCCAATGCAAAGGCCGACTAAACTTCTGACCATTCCAGACCAAAAACTCGCCGCCCCAAATCTGCCCGTCTTCACCCCAGCCCACGCCGTCCCAGATGATGCCGAGAAGCCCCTCCTTAAGCCTCCCCCTAGCCCCCTCCGAAGGAGGGGGAGTAATCATCCCCCCTCCTTCGGAGGGGGCTAGGGGGAGGCTTTCCATCATCACCGCGCAAAAATGAGCGATATGATGCTGAACAGTTTGAATCGGAATACCTTGATTTTCAGCTAGTTCGCGACCGTATTGCGAAGAAAAATAAGCGGGGTGAGCATCAATCAAAATTTTATCAGCTTTAAATTGCAATAAGTTTTGAAGATGGATATAAGTTTTTTGATAAGCATTTTGGGTTTCCCAAGAGCCTTGCTCACCCAGATATTGACTGATGTATAAATTTTGTTCGGCTAAAAAAGCGATGGTGCTTTTGAGTTCGCCACCCATTGCCAAGATATTTTGTGAGTTATTGACAAAAGGATTGGGCAAATAAGTAGGTGCCAGCCCACGCGAACGGCGGAGTATAATTTTTTGTTGATATTTGGGACTGAATTGCAGTACTGAGTCGTCTTGCGGAATGACAATTTCTCGGTCATTGGCAATGATTAAATCGGCAATTTCCCGTAAGTTTTCCTGAGCTTCTTGGTCTTGATAAATAATGGGCGAACCGCTTAAATTGGCACTGGTGGCAATGAGTGGTTTACCGTAAGTCTTTGATAGTAAGGCAAATAAAGGGGTGTAAGGCAACATAACGCCGATTTTATCCAAATTAGGGGCAATCAAATCAGGGCAAATGCCACTGTCCGGTTTTTCACGCAAGCGACATAAAACTATAGGACTGACAGGGCTTTTGAGGGCTTCTATTTCTTTTTGATTCAAATAAACGTCTTTTGCTAATGTCTCTAAATCGGGATATAATACCGCAAAAGGCTTGGTCGGGCGGTGTTTTCTAGTTCGTAAAGTATTGATAGTCAGTGGATTAGTTGCATCAGTCATTAATAAATAACCGCCAATGCCTTTGACGGCTAGGATGCCTTCAAGCCTCCCCCCAACCCCCTCCGAAGGAGGGGGAGTAAGCCTCACCCCCGACCCCTCTCCAAAGGAGAGGGGAGAAATTATCCCCCCCCCTTCGGAGGGGGCTAGGGGGAGGCTTTCATTTAACTTCACCCCACAAACTGCGCAGGAATTGGTCTGACT
Source organism: Microscillaceae bacterium (assembly GCA_025455045.1). GTDB lineage: Bacteria > Bacteroidota > Bacteroidia > Cytophagales > Microscillaceae > JALONJ01. The sequence continues at coordinate 4,681 of JALONJ010000155.1, forward strand.
GAAATATCTAATATCTTGATAATCAGTATATTCCGATTGGCAGGCTTCGCACATTACAAACTTTTCCATTGTGGTTTTGGCGCGGTCGTAGGGCAGGGCTTGCATAATGGAGTAACGGGGGCCACAATTGGTACAGGTGATAAAAGGATAGTGATAACGCCGATTTTGCGGGTCAAATAGTTCGGTTTGGCAATTTTCACACATTCCGAAATCGGGTGAAATAAGCAGGTTGGGCTTGCCGATTTCAAGGCTTTCCCGAATGTTAAAGTCTGGATAATCAGTATTTTCGATTAATTGATAGTCGCAATGGGTAACTTGAGCGTTGGTCGGAAAATTGGCTTGTAAATCTTGATAAAATAGATTAAATATTTGATTATCAGCATTTAAGACGACGTGAACACCGTCCATTCCATTGCTTACCCAGCCCTTGAGGGCATATTTTTCGGCTAAACGGGCGACCATCGGGCGGAAGCCTACGCCTTGGACTTGTCCGGTGATATGTATATGATAGGTAAACAATGAGTGGTAAATTAAGCCCCCTAACCCCCGAAGGGGGAATTTTGGAGGTGGTTTGTAAATCTAGTTTATAATTGAAAGTATTTGATAAGTAGTGAATATTTTTTAATTGTTTGAAAATCAATATGTTATCAAAAAACATTGTTTACATTATTTTTTCTTGTTACTAACCAATTAATTACTTAAATTTTTTTCAGCCTAACAGGCTGAGTTACATTTTTTCAGCCTGACAGGCTGAATTACATTTTTTCAGCCTAACAGGCTGAATTACATTTTTTCAGCCTAACAGGCTAAGTTACATTTTTTCAGCCTGACAGGCTGAATTACAATCCTAATCAATTAGGAATTTAAGATAATTGCTTGGGGACGAAAATTGCGAATAAGAGCTTTCTCACTTCTCTCTTCTCACTCCTCGCTTCTCAAATAATTAAACCAAAACCTCAGCTTGCACTTTGCTTTTGAGCCAATCGTACCACTGCACCATACCTTCGCCGGTGGTGGCCGAAACTTCCATAAATTGCAAATGATGATTGACTTTGCGGGCAAAATCTTTGGCGCGCTCGACGCTAAAATTGACGTAGGGCAATAAATCTATCTTGTTTATGAGACAAATGTGGGCAGATTGGAACATATCAGGGTATTTGATGGGTTTGTCATCGCCTTCGGTAACGCTGATGATGACCACGCGGGCGGTCTCGCCGAGGTCAAACATTGCTGGGCAAACCAAATTGCCGACATTTTCAATCATCAAAATAGAATTGGATTCGGGTTTGAGTTCGCGGAGGGCTTTATTGACCATTTCAGCATCTAAGTGGCAACCTTTGCCGGTATTGATTTGCACGACCGAAGCTCCGGTTTTAGCAATGCGCTCGGCATCTTGATTGGTTTGTTGGTCGCCTTCGATGACGGCAATGCTTACTTCTTTTTGCAAATCGTAAATAGTGCGCTCCAAAAGGGCGGTTTTGCCGGAGCCGGGGGAGCTTACCAAGTTGAGGGCGAGAATGTTTTTAGCCTCGATGTAACCCCGATTTCGCTCGGCTAATAAGTTGTTTTTTTGGAGAATATCTTGCTCCAATTGAATGATTTTTTGATTGTGCGTTTCTTCTTTTGTATCAGTGGAGTCGTGCTTATGGTCGTGATGGTGATGTTCGTGGCTGTGGTCGTGGTCGTGATGGTGGTGTGGGTCTTGGTATTTTTTCAGCTTCACAACTCGCACGCCTTTGCCGTTGGTTTCACATCCGCAAGTAGTACACATAATATTAATAATTTTAGATTTTTGATTTTCGAGTTTATGACGGGTGCATTTCAAATTTACGCATTTCTTTTGCCTCACCCTGCCCTCTCCAAAGGAGAGGGTAATAGGTGGTAAATTTGAAATGCTCCCGTTTATGACTTACATCCAAATTTGAATAACTTGGTTATTTTAAATGATTGATTGTCAATAGTTTACAAATATTTATAAAAAGAACTATGTTGCACCGATAAGTGGTTTGTAGATTCAATCAGTGGTTTAAAATGATAATTCCACTTGTCGTAATTTGAAAATCGTATCAGATTGATAATCAATTACTTGTGCAACATAGTTCGTAATATATGTGATGAAAACTGAGGGCTGAGCAGCAGATAATGTCTATTGACTCTCGGTATTTGCAGATTCTTAATACCCAATTTTTATCTGCTTAATTATAACTAAATACCACTTAATCAACTGACAATCAGTGATTTAACCCTCAACTCCTTGCCTTGTAATATTTCATTAAAAAACTCGCCACAAGCCGGACACTCTGCCCAAGCTTGCTGAATTGGATAAACCAAGCCACAATCCAAGCATCGGGCTTGGGCTTCAATGCGCTGGATTTTGCGCTCGGCGTGGGCTAAGACGGTATTTTTGACTGCTGCCTCCCAAGCAAAATCCAGCGCGTCCATTTCTACTCCGGCTAGTGTGCCTATTTCCAATTCAATTTTATCTATTTGATGTGCTTGAGCTTTTTGGAGTTCATTTTCGGCGATTTCGACAATGCTCAATACAATGGATAATTCGTGCATTTTAGAAAAATTGGTAATTTTCAAATACTACTGTACATTTTTTTAACCACTAAGCAGCTAAGGAAACTAAGTCATTGATTATCAGCACTTTGCACCTTAGCGTCTTTGCGTGAAAATAGAATTGTATAGTAGTATTCAATTTTTAACTGTAAATTCAATAACCTATTGATAATCAATGAGTTATGTATTTAAAGATTGAAATTTCAATCCATTCCAAAACCGATTTTTATTTTCTGACTTCTTGGGTTTTGAGATTTCGGTAGCGGACGATTGCCCAAGCTAAGGTTACGATGACTACCATTGACAACAAATGCAAAGGCGAAGTGAGGTAGTGCAATACGGTGTAGCCATTGAAAGAATCGTGTCCTTCGTGGGCAAATGCCGGTAGAGTAAGGATAGAGAGGGCAAAAAATAGAATGAGTCGTTTCATAATCATTGCTCTAGTTTTTTGAATTAGGATTGGGTTTGTAGTAATGTTTTTTTTGTAAACACTTGATTATCAATGCATTATATAAATACCAATAGCACCAAACATCTCAAATACTTATCAAAATGCTTTTGAATTTTTTTGCAACTTAATGTGAAAAAACTAAGGGAAATATGATTTTTGTCATTTTTAAAGTTGAAACATTTATGCTATTTAGCACCATAAAATCGGATATTATTCCGTAATTCAAAGTTTACGCAAAAGATTATTTGGCAAAGGTTTTTAAAAACCAATTAAATTAAAATTAAATGTAATTCATTGATTGTCAAGGAGTTACGATTATGTTTGTTTTTCAATCAAATTTTGAAAACTTTAAAAAAATACTAATTACTGTCACTTTTTTAACTAATACTTTTTTGCGTTATGAACCCTGAATCGAACCAAAATCGCCCCACGTATTACGAGGAGCTCCAAAGAAAAGGCTATAATCGCCGCGATTTTATGAAGTTTTGCACGATGATTTCAGCCTATATGGGCTTATCCCAAACCGGTGTTGCCCAAGTAGTAGATGCACTTTCCAAAAAGCCCCGTATTCCCGTTGTTTGGCTGCATTTTCAAGAATGTACTTGTTGTTCTGAATCCTTCATTCGTTCCTCTCACCCCATTGTTGCCGACATCTTACTTGACCAGATTTCCTTAGATTATACCGAAACTTTGATGGCTCCTTCGGGCTTTGCGGCGGAAGCGGTCAAAGAAGAAACCATGAAAAAATACAAAGGCGAGTACATTCTTTGCGTAGAAGGTACTGTACCCACCGGAGCCAATGGCGTATATTGTACCATTGGTGGCAAAACCTCCCAACAAATCCTAGAAGAAGCCGCCGCCAATGCCAAAGCCATCATTGCTTGGGGTAGCTGTGCCAGCAATGGTTGCGTGCAAGCCGCCAAACCCAACCCCACTACTGCTACTCCGATTCATAAAATAATTAAAAACAAACCCATCATTCGCGTACCCGGCTGCCCGCCGATTGGTGAAGTAATGGCGGGTGTATTGGTACACGTGGTAACTTTTGGTACTCTACCCGAACTTGATTCCTCTATGCGTCCTAAAGCCTTCTATTCTAAACGTGTTCACGATACTTGCCAACGGAGAGCTTTCTATGATGCCGGTTTGTACGTCGAGAGTTTTGATGACGAAAATGCCAAAAAAGGCTATTGTTTATATAAAGTTGGTTGCAAAGGACCTAGCACCTATAATAGTTGCAGTGTTATGAAATGGAACAACGGGGTGAGCTATCCAATCCAATCTGGTCACGGCTGTTTTGGTTGTTCGGAAGACAATTATTGGGATAACGGTCCAATCTACGGGCGCGACACAGTATTTGCCGGATTTGGCATTGAGAGTGATGCCGACACAGTTGGCAAAATTGCGCTCGGAGCTACCGCCGTTGGTATTGCCGCCCACGCTGTAGCTACCAACATTAGCAAGAAAAAATTGGTCAAAGACCTTGTTGATGAAAGCACCGAAAACGAGAAAGAGATATAAGAAGTCGAAAGTTAAGAGTGATGAATTATAAGTGGAAATACAGTTAAATATCTGTAAATCAATGTATTACGAATGATAAATTTCTCACTGTTAATTTCCAATTGATTTGGATTGTAACTCAGCCTTTAGGCTGAAAAAAATGTAACTCAGCTTTTAGGCTGAAAAAACGTAACTCAGCTTTTAGGCTGAAAAAAACGTAACTCAGCCTTTAGGCTGAAAAAAACGTAACTCAGCCTTTAGGCTGAAAAAAACGTAACTCAGCCTTTAGGCTGAAAAAAATGTAACTCAGCCTGTTAGGCTGAAAAAAACGTAACTCAGCCTTTAGGCTGAAAATTCAAATCAAAAATTACAATTAAAAATAAGCAATTTTCAAAATTCAAAAATTTGAAAATATCTACATTCAAAAAATTACAAGATTATGAGCCAAAGAATTGTCATAGACCCTATCACTCGTATCGAGGGACATTTGCGCGTCGAGGCCGACATCAAAGACGGCAAAGTCGTAGATGCCTTTAGTGCCGGTACTATGGTTCGTCTGATTGAAGAAATCTTACGCGGACGCGACCCACGAGACGCTTGGGCATTTGTCGGTAGAGTATGTGGCGTATGTACTTCTACGCACTCGCTTGCTTCTATCCGAGCGGTCGAAGATGCCCTCAATATTGTAGTGCCACCCAATGCCGAATTAGTGCGCAATCTAATGGCTTGTGTGTTGTATATGCACGACCACGTAGTGCATTTTTACCATTTACACGCGCTCGATTGGGTGGACGTAGTCAATGCTCTCAAAGCCGACCCCAAAAAAACCGCCGAACTTGCCCAAAGCATTTCCAACTACCCCAAAAGCTCGATAGGTCATTTTTCGGATTTGCAAAAACGCATCAAAAAATTCGTTGAAAGTGGACAATTGGGTATTTTTGCCAATGGTTATTGGGGACATTCGGCTTATAAACTGCCCGCCGAAGTCAATTTGATTGGTCTATCGCACTATTTAGATGCCCTCGAGTGGCAGAAAGAAATTGTAAAAGTCCAAACCATTTTTGGTGGCAAAAACCCTCACCCCAATTACTTGGTAGGCGGAATGGCTTGCGCCATTGGTTTAGATGATGTAAGCGGTATCAATGCCGAAAGATTGGCTTATGTGCATCACCTACTCAAAGAAGCCAAAACTTTTATAGAACAAGTATATATTCCTGACTTGTTGGCAATTGCCTCATTTTATAAAGATTGGGGAAGTATTGGCGGTGGATTGGGTAATTTCTTGGTTTATGGAGACATACCCACCAATGGCTATAGAGATGTATCTTCTTATAAGTTTCCCGCAGGGGCTATTTTGGGCAAAGATTTATCCAAAATTCATCCGGTAGATATGCGTAAAGACTCGGAAATTCAAGAGTTTATTGATAATTCTTGGTACGAATATTCAGTCGAGAAAGGCAAAGGTTTACATCCTTGGAAGGGTGAAACCAAACTCAACTACAATGGACCTCAACCGCCTTACGAACATCTTGACTTCGACAAACAATACAGCTTCCTCAAAACACCTCGTTGGAAAGGTCACGCGATGGAGGTAGGACCATTAGCCCGAGTCTTGGTAGGCTATGCTTCGGGCAAAGCTGATTTTAAAGAAGTAGTAGATAGCACTTTGGCTAAATTGGAAGTTCCGGCGGCGGCTTTGTTCTCAACTTTGGGGCGTACAGCTGCCCGGGGGCTGGAGGCAATTTTAATGGCTAATTGGGCTTTGGAATTTTACAATCAATTGATTACAAATCTGAAAGGCGGTGATACCCGAATGGCGAATATCGAGAAATTTGAACCATCTACTTGGCCCAAAACTGCCAAAGGAGTAGGACAAGCCGAAGCTCCCCGTGGGGCTTTGGGGCATTGGATAGTAATTGAAGACCAAAAAATTGCCAATTATCAACTCGTAGTGCCTACTACGTGGAATGCTTCGCCTCGGGATTCTAAAGGACAAGTTTCGGCTTATGAAGCGGCTTTGTTGGACACGCCGATTGCCGACCCCGAAAAACCGGTCGAGATTTTGCGAACCATTCACTCTTTTGACCCTTGTATGGCTTGCTCGGTGCATTTGTACGATGAGGAAGGCAAGCATATCAGTCAGGTGAAAGTCCTCTAGATTTTTGAGTTTAGGAAGTGGGATTGGGGATGGTTTTTTGTCAATTTTTCAAATTCTCGAATCTCAATAGTTCTTGAAGTTTCTAGTTTGGGGTTAAACGCTTGGAAATCAAGCAATTAGATAAGAATCGTGAGAGGATCTTCACCACTTTTCAGGAATTACCTTTGGGAATTCCATTGAATTCTGAAAAGCTCTCGCTTTTCAGTGATTCTGAACGAAGTGAAGAATCTAAAGTGCTGATTATCAAGAGTTTCAGATTCTTCGCTTCGCTCAGAATCACTGAAATTGATAAATTTCAGAAAAAAGATTTTCACTCCTGAAAAGTGGTGAAGAACC
>JALONJ010000618.1 GCA_025455045.1 Microscillaceae bacterium
TACAAATAAATACAGTATCAAATTTTACTTATTCATTTTAAGAATTTACCTTTTGAGTTACCAAATATTATTTTAAAATTTTCTAAATGCTATTTATTTATTTATTTGTGTTTTTTTTATACTTGTCAAATTTAATTATTGAGTATTATCAATTACTACACCAATTAAAAATAATGATAGTTAAGTGATTGATTATCAGCACTTTAAAATTCTGTAGGGAGATTAGCCCCCAGAGGGGGTTCTTTTCCTAGTTATTTGCTAAGTGCTTGATTATCAGCTAGTTATAAAAAATACTTGAAATATCGTAACTAACTGATAATCAAGTACTTATAAAAAATATCCGAAGTATTGGTATCTAAAAACTCGTTATTGACTCGAGGCTAGTTGCGTGCGCGGAATGCGAATAGTAAAAATGGTTTCATTGGATTGCGATTTGGAAAGATTAATTTCGCCATTGATTTTTTCGATGGCGATTTTTGATTTATACAATCCTAAACCGAAGCCTTTGAAGTGATTGTTGCCGCGAAAAAACATATCAAAAATGCGGTCGGCAATATCCGCCGAGATGCCGTGTCCGTTGTCAATCACCGATATTTGATGATATTCTTCAAAATCTTGAGCAAAAATACTTACTCTGGCTGATCCGTCTTCATTGAAATATTTGGCGTGCTGAATGGCATTTTTGATAATATTGTCGAGGGCAATTTCCAACATCTCAACATCGGTGTTGATTTCCATATCGTCGGATACTTCCACCACAAATTGTATATCACTTCCACCTTCTTCGGCACGCCCCATACTTCGCACCATTTGGCGCATAAACCTTTTCATTTTGATAGGCGATGATTTGTAAGTATGATGGCGAATATCTCCAATCTCCACAATTCGAAAAATAAGCAACTGCGTACTGATAATCACTTTTTTTTGCATCTCAAAATATCGGATAGATGACTCGTCTTTGGCATCCATCATACCCAAATTGGTGAGACCCTCGAGCGTAGAAAGCGGACCTTTGAAATCGTGTGATACTTTATACAAAAAATTGTCCAACTCCAAGTTGGTCTTGGTAAGTTGTTGGTTGAGTCTTTCCAAATGGTCGTTGCGTTCCGAAAGCGTTTTTTCCAGTTGAAGATTTACCTTTTTGCGTTGGTTGATAGCCCTATACATAAAAACCAACAAGATACATACCACAGTTGCTACTACTCCTAGCAAAAAAGTGGAATTACGAATCATATAATACCGCCCTTGTTGCTTTTCGGCTTCGCTAATCATTTTTTCTTTTTCGGAAATAAGCTGTTGATTTTTCACCACTTCATTTTTCAAATTGACTTGAGCATCAATTTTGAAGGCTAATTCCATTTTTTCTTTGTTAAAAAGGCTGTCTTTCATTGCCAAGTGCATCCGATAATATTGGAGGGCTTTGGGGTAGTCGGGTTCGGCGGAGTACAGCTCAGCCAAAATAAGGCTTACATCTCGGAGCAGGGGTTTGGCGGCAATATCTTCGGCTATTTTGAGACCTTGTTGGGCAAAATCGAGCGATTTTCTCGACTCGTTCATTTTTTTGTAAAGCCTTGCCAAATTGATGTAGGCAGTAGCCAAGCCTTCGCGGTCTTGGTTCTCTTGTTTGAGAGCCAAGGATTTTTGGTAATATTCCAAAGCCTGCTCGTAGAAGTTTTGCGCTTCGTAAGTTTCGGCAAGATTGTTATAAAGATAGGCTATTTCTTTGGTATCTTTTAGTTTGAGTTGAATATCGAGTGCATCTTGATATTTGCTCAAAGCCAATTCAAATTTTTTTTGGGCGGCGTATAGTAGCCCCAAATTATTGAGTTGGGCAGCAGTTTCACGATTGCGTTTGAGGTTTTGGCTGATACTCAATGCCTCAAAATAACTTTTTTCGGCAAGTTCGTAGTTTTTTTGTTCTTTATAAACCAATCCCAAATTACTCAACACCCGAGACAGCCCGGCTTGGTCGGCTAGTTTGGTGTATTTTTCTTGGGCGGTGTGGAGATTTTTGAGGGCTTCGGGGTAGTTGCCCAAGCGATAATGCGTAGTGCCGATTCGGTTCAAAATTTGGGCTGCGCGTTGCTGATTTTGCCCCATCGCAAAAATTTTGAGGGCTTTGGCAAAATAATTCAAAGCCTCGTGGTATTTTGCCGTCATAGTATGTACACTGCCGATGTTTTCCAAGGCTTCGGCGATGGCTTCATTTTGGCTTAGGTCTTGGGCAAGTTTGAGGGCATCTTGAGCATAAGCCAATGATTTGGCTGGGGCATTGCTATTGCGATACTCTTTTGCCAACTCGTTCAAAATCAGGAGTTTATCCAAGTTGCGGGCTTGACCGAGTCGCTGCTCGAGGCTGTCAATTCGGGGCTTAGAATTGGTGGGTTGAGCCAATAGGGGGTTCAGCATTAAAAAAACCAAGCTGAGGTTTCCCAATAATTGGCAAAAAAAACGGAAAAAGTAATATGTGGCAAATAAATTCTTCATGGCTTGTAAAGAATCAAAACTAGCATTAAAAAATTGATTATCAAAACTTTAGCTTATCAATATTCGCGCAAAATTTTAATTTCTCGGTTTATTGGCTCACTAACAACCGAATTGCCAAAAGTTTTATAACTATAAATTTATAATTAAGTTGTTGGTTATCAAGTACTTATGAATAATTTGCCCTGACTAAAAACTCATCAATTGGGTGCATTTCAAATTTACTACCTATCACCCTCTCCTTCGGAGAGGGATAGGGTGAGGCAATAGAAACGCGTAAATTTGAAATGCACCCCATCAATTTTGAATTGCTCATTGGGCTGGGATTTGGGCATAAACCTTACATACCTCAAAAATTAACCTATTTCGCAAAATCTTTGTGATAAAGCATTGGCAAATCCCAAAAAAAGTTTTTTCTTTACATCAATAGTTCGTGAAGCCTCTGGTCTCGAGTTTCTAAGCCCCCTGCTCCGCTAGAGGTGGAAAACTAGGCTAAGTAATTGAAAGTCAGGTAATTAACTGAAAAATTATAAATGAATCTTCGCTACTTTTCAGGAATGAGAATTTTTTTTTTCTGAAATTTATCAATTTCAGTGATTCTGAGCGAAGCGAAGAATCTGAAACTCTTGATAATCAACGCTTTAGATTCTTCAGAGCTTCGCTC
>JALONJ010000156.1 GCA_025455045.1 Microscillaceae bacterium
TTGATAATCAACGCTTTAGATTCTTCACTTCGTTCAGAATCACTGAAATTGATAAATTTCAGAAAAAATCTTTTCATTCCTGAAAAATGGTGAAGATTCAGCTATTTTATATAAAACGCTCATAATCAATGATTTATGAGTTTGCAAAATCATTAATGAAGTTTTTAGCATTCAAATTTTTGAAAATTAATCAAAGTTGAGTCTTGGGCAATCCGCCCTTAAAATACGCTCCTTCAAATATTTTTTTTTCAAAATTGCTTGCCTTCGCTTTTGCACAAAAAAAAGCCTAGTTAGTTGGTTTATCCTGATTTTAGTATTATTTTCAGCCCCGATTTCAAAGCATTAACCTTAATAATTTATTGAATATCAGAAGTTTACTACATTTTTTACAAAAGTAACCAAGAAAATATGAGTCAAATTTGGAGAAAAAAGCCTATCAGTGCTTTTGAGGAGGATATGAAAAAAAGCGAACTCAAACGCGTGTTGGGCAAATGGAGTTTAACCGCCATTGGGATTGGGGCAATTATCGGTGGAGGGATTTTTGTATTGACCGGCACCGGGGCGCACAATCACGCTGGTCCGGCATTGGCATTATCATTTGTAGTGGCGGGTATCGCCTGTATTTTTGCGGCTTTGTGCTATGCCGAATTTGCCTCAATGCTACCCGTAGAAGGCTCGGCTTATGCCTATGCCTACGGTACAGTGGGCGAAATGTTTGCTTGGTTGATTGGTTGGGGACTTATTTTGGAATATGGAATGGGGGCTATGACCGTGGCGGTAAGCTGGTCGGGGTATTTTGTCAAGCTTTTGCACTTGTTTTCCCTTGAACTCCCAATATGGCTCACCAATGATGCCTATACCGTCATATCGGTTGCCAAAGACAAAGGAATGGCAGTTCCTGCGTTTGCCTTCAACCTTCCGGCATTTTTGATTGTCTGGGTCGTAACTTATATTCTGGTCAAAGGCATCAAAGAAGCCGCCAGTACCAACAATATGATTGTTATTATGAAAGTTGCCGCAGTGTTGTTTGTCATCATTGTCGGAGCTTTTTCAATAGTACCCGAAAACTGGGTGCCTTTTATCCCCGAACGCGGTCCTATTATGGAGTTTGGTGAGCCTATCAAAGACGAAAATGGCAATATTATCAATGCTTATGGTACAATGGGTATTTTTAGTGGCGCGGCGGCTATTTTCTTTGCTTATATCGGCTTTGATGCTGTATCAACCCAAGCCGGAGAAGCCATCAACCCCAAAAAAGATATGCCTTTTGCCATTATTGCTTCTTTGCTGATTTGTACCGTTTTGTATATTTTGGTGGCATTGGTCTTGACCGGAATGATTAATTATAAAGACATCGTAGGTGATGCGCTCAAAGCTCCGGTGGCGGCGGCTTTTGAAAAGGCGGGTAAGCCTTGGGCAGTGTTTATTACCACTACGGCGGCTACTGTAGGTTTGATATCGGTGATGTTGGTAATGATGCTAGGTCAAACCCGTATTTTCTTGGGTATGGCAAAAGACGGCTTGTTGCCCAAATTTTTCCGCGATATTCACCCTAATTTCAAAACCCCTTGGAAAAGTACAATTTTGGTTGGTTTTGTGGTATCGGTAATTGCCGCATTTACCCCAATTGATGTATTGAGCCATATGACCAGTTTTGGAACTTTGTTTGCCTTTGCGATGGTATGTGGAGCGGTATGGTTGCTCCGAATTCGAGAGCCGCAATTGCCGCGTGATTTTAAAGTACCTATGTTGCCCTTAGTTGCCTTAGCCGGTATTTTGACCAACATCTTTTTGATTATTAATTTAGATGTAAAAGCTTTATTGCTGTCAATGGTTTGGCTTACAGTCGGGGTATTGGTCTATTTTATTTATAGTAAAAGACATTCTAATTTAGAAAAAAAATCATAATTATCTGATTATCAGATACTTATAAAAAAACCGAAACGAAAGTTTCGGTTTTTTTATTGCCTCTGATTTGAAAATGAATAGTATTGAGTAATATTCTCATCACAAAACTTATTTTTTACAAAACTTTAACAAAAAAGTATTTCAAAAGTTAATAGCTTGATTATCAATACTTTATAAAAAAGTCAAAAAATCAATTTTTAATTTAAAAGATAAAATTTGGCTTTTGGCAGAAAAAACCAAAAATTTGATTGAAATGAAAACCACTTTCAACTCGTTATTCTAAAATCAAACCGGTAAATATTAGGAAAAAATTGTTATATTTGTTATAAAGTAATGAGTTAATTATAAGATGTGCTGATGTGCCAATGTAATACATTGATTATCAATTAATTAATAAATTCAATTGTTTACTTTATTCTTGTTCCAAAATGAAGTATTGAAAAAATATTTAAAAAAATTTAGCCACTCGAAAATTCAAAAATTAATAGATATGCGGAAGTTGTTTTTGTTGTTGATTTTGTGGACGCTGGCACCATCTGCCTACGCTTCATACATTTTATTGCCGATGGACAATGCCCAAGCCAACCACTTAAAAGCCTATGGAATGACTTATTGGGTTTTGAAGCAAGGGGTAGAAGCCGATTGGTTGCTCAATTATCGCGGGGGGAGTTTTATGTTTAAATACGACACCAAGTTTGAACAAGAATGTAAAATTCGCGGCGTGAGTTATCAAGTGATTTCCAACGCCCAATCAGCCGCTATTTTGGAAGAAATTGCCCGCCCCGATGCCAATATGGACGCAATGCGCCTCGACAAACCGCCCAAAGTAGCTGTGTATTCGCCCAAATCGAAACAGCCTTGGGACGATGCCGTAACTTTGGTTTTGACCTATGCCGAAATTCCTTACGACATCGTGTTTGATGATGAAGTAATGCGCAATGACCTGCCCAAGTATGACTGGTTGCACCTGCATCACGAAGATTTTACGGGGCAGTATGGCAAGTTTTATGCTCATTATCGCAATTATCCTTGGTATATCGAACAACAAAAAGAGTTTGAGGCTTGTGCCAAACGCCACGGCTTCAAAAAAGTATCGCAATTGAAACTTGCCGTAGTCAAAAAAATCCGCGACTTCTGCTCTGGCGGTGGGTTTTTGTTTGCGATGTGTTCGGCGGCCGATACCTACGACATTGCGCTGGCGGCTGATGGCGTGGATATTTGCGAACATATGTACGATGGCGACCCCGCCGACCCCCAAGCCCAAAGCAAATTAAACTTCAAAAATACGTTTGCTTTTCAAAACTTTACCCTCAATCGCAACCCTTATGAATATGAATATTCCAACATTGACAACCAACAGTTTGAGCGCGGCTTGACCGAAAGCAACGATGGCTTTAGCCTGTTTCAGTTTTCGGCTAAGTGGGACCCTATTCCTACGATGCTTACCCAATGCCATACTTATCTTATCAAAGGATTTATGGGGCAAACGACCGCTTTTAAGAAAAAACTCATCAAATCAGATGTGGTTATTATGGGTGAAACCAAAAAAATTGACGAAGCCCGCTACATTCACGGCACTTTTGGCAAAGGCACTTGGACATTTTATGGCGGTCACGACCCCGAAGATTATCAACACTTTGTGGGCGAAGAACCAACCGACCTCAATTTGCACCCCACTTCGCCGGGTTATCGACTGATTTTGAACAATATCTTGTTTCCAGCCGCCAAGAAAAAGAAACAAAAAACGTAGGATTTAATGCCTAATTTTTGAAGAAGCCGATTTGATGATTCAGGTCGGTTTTTTTTGTTTTGAAAAAATCTTGAAAAGATATTTCATAACACAAAATAAAATTTTGAAAATACTTGACTTTTTAAGAAGAGTATTTTATCATTGCAAAAATTATCCACATTTTAATTCTTTTATCTTATGAAAAACATTTCAAAACATTTCAAAACATTTCAAAACATTTCAAAACATTTCAAAACATTTCAATTTTAGCCTTCTGTTTGATTTTTAACTCTTGTGAGCAATCCTCAAAACTAGAGGTTTCAAATCCAGAAGACAAATTGAGCCTAGCCGATTTACAAAGTTATTCGGAAAACGACCAAAGGTTTGTTTTTTCAAAATTATCTCCTAAACAAAAACTTGCACTTTGGGAAGAAAAATTCAGTGAAATTTCCGAGCTAAATGTTTCTATTGAGCAAAAAAAACTAATTGACGAAGCAAAAACAATCCTTCAAATACTAAATTTCACCGAAAATACGCCAGAAAATAAATTCATCCGAGAAAAATTTGCGAATGAATGGACTAAAAGAGCTCTGAAAACTTTTGGTCAATCTCAAATGAGATTATTATTTGGAACTTTGACCACCTTAAAAGCTAGTAAAATTAATAAATCAAAGAAAAATGATTTTATTGAAAAATTAATAAAAACAAAAGCCCAAATTAACAAAGCCAAACAGCCTGAGTGCAATTGTAGATGGGGTTGGTGGTGTAGCGAATCTTGTAGTGGCACTTCCTGCTATTCTATATCAGGTTATTACGGAGGATGTGGCTTTTTGCTTTTACAAACTTGTGATTATGTGTGTTAAATAATTTTTCTTATTGCAAAGTTGTGAAGTATATCAAATAATTTGTTAGTAATCACTAACATAAACCAACAAACTTCGCAACTTTGCTTCATTAAATTACCTATTCAATCAATGAGTTCAAGATATAGTAATCATAATTTGACTACATATACAGCTATTTCTGGCTTTCTATTGATGTCAATTACTATTTTGACTTTTGGAAGGCGAGGAATCCCAGCTTTTATAATATTATCAGTATTGTTTTTTATAGCAGGTTTTTACTTCACCCCCAAAGGTAATTTAAAAATAACTATCAGAAGAAGCGCCATTTTGCTACTCCCAACTCTGTCATTATTTGTGTTTATATTTATACTGTGGCAATTTTTTCCGATAATGAGCATTAACATTATGCTGATATTTGAATTAATTCCAGCTATAATGATTTCAATTCTAATAGCAACCCTAATCAAATATAATTTGGATCGACACTATCTTAGGAATATACTTTTGTTTTTTTTATGGATTGGGCTATTAGTCTTTGCTATTGACTCATTAATCCCTCGGTGGATTTTTTATCATTATACCACCAAAGAAGCATATAAATCAATTCCTCAAATATTTTTGTTTTCACTTGATAACCAGCTAATTAAGGATAAAGATTTGAAAAATCGAGTTTTACTACTCGATTTTTGGGATTTAAATTGCGGTTTTTGTATTAAACGGTTTCCTGAAGTAGAGGAGTTAAAACAGAAATTTAAAAATAGAAGTGATGTAAAAATCATTGCGGTTAATACTGGAAGGCGGGATAGCATTCAAGAAATACAAAAATTTCTGCGCAATAAGCACTATTCATTTAATTTTTATCTTGATAAAAATAGTCAATTATGCCAAAAACTAGGTATCCAAGGAGTTCCTATTTGTTATTTAATAGACAAAAAAGGGAAAATAAGATTAATACATCAAGGATATGCAGGCAAAGATGAAAAGTTTGTTTATTTTATGACTAAAGAAATAATGCGCTTGCTATAAACGCTTGGATATTGGTAAAAAAGCCTTATATTTTTAGGAATTTAGCCAAAAAATGAATTAAATGACAAAAAAAGTAAAAACAATTGGCTTATTTATCCTCTTTTCATTCGTTTTAGCCTGCATAATGGTGTCTGCGTTTGCCAATCGCGGAGTCAACTCTTTCTTAATTGTTTCTATTTCAGCTTTAATTGCCGGCTTATTATTGGGTAAAAAACAAGATTTGGGAAGGTTTGAAAAAATATTTTGGCTCAATTCTCTTATTTTGATTTTGGCTGGTATTTTTTATACAAGGCTTTACCTGTTTCCTGAATTGGTAAATTACATAGGCATAACCGAAATGTTTATTATGGCGTTATTTAGCAGCTTTGTGGGAATAACTGTTCGACAATATTTTACCTATCAATGGCAGTTTGGTATTGCCCTAATGATATTTTGGATAAGCATAATGGCATTTTGTGGTTATATTTTTCTGCCTTACTTATACTTTAATGTTTACTTAGTCAAAAGAATTCAACAACCCTTGTCAGCTTTTGAGCTAACAGTTCTGCCACAATTAACTAGTCAAAAATATGAGCCAAAAGGAAAAGTTACCTTGCTCGAATTTTGGAATACTCATTGTGGGGTTTGTATCAAGCAATTCAAAGACATAGAAAAATTACATCAAAAATTTAAGGAAAATTCAAACGTGGAAATTTTGACTATAAATACTCAAGATACTGAATCACCAATCGAGATAAAACAGTTTTTAGCTGAACGAAATTATAAGCTAAAATTTGTGATTGATAACAATAACCTATTATCTAAACGATTGAATATCAATACCTTTCCTTGGTGCTATTTGATTGATAAACAAGGAAATATTCGCTTAATCCATCGCGGCTATATGGGTAAAGATGAGCAATTGGCTTGGAATATGGAGCGAGAAATAAATGCTTTGTTAAAAGAATAGACAAGTGTTTTTATCTTTTATACTTCAAAAGCCATTAAAAAAATATAACTATCTGACTATCAGATAGTTATATTTTTTTTAACTATCTAACGATAGCATAATCCTCAGGAGCCTATCAAGGTACTAAGGTATAATACTGTGCTAGGCTTCCAAGCTTAGCACGACTTACTTACACGTTTTCAACGTGCCTAGCGTGTGTATGAGCAAGACTTAGGATATGGTTAACTATTTGATTATCAGATATATACAAAAAAGTAGTAAAAACTGCTTGTTTTTTATTTTGATAGCTAAGGCGCATTTGGAAACACGCAAGTATGTACTGCTAGGTTGGAAACCTAGCAGAGTGGGTGATTATAAAAATATAAAAATTATTTTACCAACTCTAGCAAATAAGTTAGGATTGGCAATTTTTAAGGTTTTTCGGTTTTTTCAAGCAATTTGATTAATATGTTTGCACTAAAAGAATCAACAGCTTTGGCTTGGCTGTTATCAACCTGCACATTTATATTATTGAAACGAATTTTTACTTGGCATTTTTCATTTTTTTGCTCCAAAGTCATTACGCTTGGCGGAACTTCATAGGTTTTGTCGCGGTAATTTTTAAGTAGCAGTTCGGCTAATTTTTTCAAATTGATGGTTATCAAATTTTTGTCATTTTGCAATAGTTCAAAGTTCAATCGTGCTAAGTTGATTTTAGTACTAAATACTTGATTATCAGCGATTTTTATTTTTTTATCGACATTTTGAACGGTCAAATAAAAGTCATAATTGCGGATATCCTCGCCCTCTGTGGGTTGGGTAGAAAAATAAACCATACTCTTGGCGGCTTCTTCATAATAATCATAACCGTTGTATTTGAGGTCATACCCTTTTTTACTAAGCATCGCTAGAATACGTCCCCGTTTTTCGGTCGAGGATACATCTTTTTTGAACAAAGAATCCATTTTTTCGGCAAAAGCGGCTTGCAAAACCTCAACTTCTTCTTTGCGACTGAAATAATCAATGATGCCCAATACTTCGCTTTGAATACTATCCGGCAGAGCCTTGCGGGTAGTATTTTGGGTAATTTTTCCATCTTGTAAAGGGCTGTGTTGGGCAAAATAGGTTTTGAATCTTGCCAATTGGCTTTGGTTCGAGACCGAAAAAGCCCCCCAAGGTCCAAACGAAACCAAAAACGCCACTGCTCCCAGCGAAATCGGAATGTATTGAATGTTTTTGACTTTGCTCATTAAAAAGTAAATCGAGATGCCGGTCAGCCATACTGCCAGCGTAAGTACAAAGTAGCGCAACTCGGTAAACCCATAATCCCAAATCCGCCGCCCAATTGCCACATACAACAAAACCAACAAAGGAAGCAATGCCAAATAAAACCAGCGTTCAAAAATTCTAATCCATTGATTATCAGCCATTTCACGCAAAGGATATATCAATAAAAAAGAGAAAATTCCGCCAATGGCAAAGGCAATAATCAAATAAGTAACCCAGCCTTTGGGTAAGTTCCACTCCAGCAAAATTTTGATTTCGTAGGCATACAAAATCACCAAGTACAACATAACCAAAGGCAAAAGTACGTATTGGGTAAATAATTTTAAGGGCAATGGATAGAAAGTATGGATATCCAAGGCGGTAAAATCGGCAGGTACATCTGCCAAAAAAAACCAAGTGTTGAAAATACCTATCAACAAAAGCCATAATTTGGCATAAACATCAGGGTCAATACGTACACCAAACAATTGATTGACTGCCACCAATGCCGCCGAAATCCCCAAAAACAATACGCTTGAGTATAAGATTGCCGTCAGAATTCGGACAAACAATATTTGATTGTATTGCCAAAAACCGTTTATCTCGCGGGGTGGCAAATAGGGGGCAAATGCCACCAACAAATGAAAGCCCAAAAGCCACAAACTATAGCGCACGTAATTGGCAAAAATGAGTTTTTCGGGTAGCGTAAAAAAATAAATAAGCAAAAAAACTACGATGCCTAAGCGCAAAAACATTTTTTGCTGCGGGGCGCGCCGCTCGGCATACAAATCGACGGCCAAAGTAGCCGATAAGCCTAATACCAACACGGTCAAAACTCGTATGTATGCTTCTAGTTCTTTGCTGGGGCGATAATCAACCAGATAAATGGACAAAGCCGTAAATCCTGCGGCGCACAGCAAAGTGAGCGGAAACCGCAACATCGTACGAGTTGCCCCACTTATCAAGGCATCAAAAGAAATTAGTTTCATTGGATTGGTATTAAATTTAATATATTAAAACCTTGATTATCAATTATTTATAAATTTTTCAAATTCTTGTTCTTTAAATAAAAGAGTGGAAATTGTTTTTTTCAATACTTCGGAAATTTTTTATAAGTAATTGATTATCAGCTAGTTATGTTATTCTCAAATGTTTTTTTGTAACTAATTGATTATCAGGTAATTAACGAAAAATTCGGAACTATAAACCCCAAACCGTCCGAACTATTGTTTTTTTAACAATTTGCTATGTATAGCACAAAACAAGGTTTTGGGTGAAATACAACCAAGTATTAAGGCTCTTTATCATTTAGCCAATTGCCTGATTATCAAGTATTTAGCCACATCAACTAACTTGCCCCCCAATTTTCGCGGTCTAGACTGCGATATTGAATAGCCTCTGCCAAGTGTTCTACTTTGATTTCTTCGCTACCGGCAAGGTCGGCTATAGTTCTTGATACTTTCAAAATTCGGTCATAGGCACGCGCCGAAAGCCCCAAACGCTCCATCGCGGTTTTGAGCAAGGCTTTACCGGCGGCATTTATTTGGCATACATCTTTGACCATTTGTGGGGGCATCATTGCATTGGAGTAAATATAGGCATAATCTTTAAATCTTTCGGTCTGAATAGCGCGAGCTTTGATTACCCTTTCTCTAATTTCGGTACTGGTTTCGTTTTTGCGCTCGGTGGTCATTTCGTCAAATGAAACCGGCGTTACCTCCACGTGCAAGTCAATTCTATCCAACAAAGGACCACTTATTTTGTTCAAGTAGCGTTGTACTACCCCCGGTCCACACACACAATCTTTTTCGGGGTGGTTGTAAAACCCACACGGACAAGGATTCATACTGGCAATAAGCATAAAATTAGCCGGAAACTCTACCGATACTTTAGCCCGCGAAATAGCAACTTTTCGTTCTTCCAAGGGCTGGCGCATCACTTCCAAGACCGTGCGCTTAAACTCCGGCAATTCGTCTAAAAACAATACGCCATTATGCGCCAAGGAAATTTCGCCGGGTTGTGGAATACCGCCCCCACCGACCAACGCTACATCACTAATGGTGTGATGAGGTGAGCGAAAAGGGCGTTGCGAGATTAAAGAAGTATTTTTGTTCAATTTTCCGGCAACCGAATGTATTTTGGTGGTTTCCAGAGCTTCGTGCAGTGTCAAAGGTGGCAAAATAGAAGGCAGGCGTTTGGCAAGCATCGTTTTACCGGCTCCGGGCGGTCCAATCATAATTACATTATGCCCTCCGGCGGCAGCTATTTCCAAAGCTCGTTTGATATTTTCTTGCCCTTGCACATTGGAAAAATCAGCATCGTATTCATTTTGGGTTTCAAAAAATAAGTCTCGGGTGCGATTCTCGAGCGGTTCTATGTGGATATTTCCAGCTAAAAAATCAATGGCTTCTTGTAAATTTTGTACCCGAATTACGTCCAAGTTATTGACAATAGCGGCTTCGGTAGCATTGATTTCGGGCAAGATAAAACCTTTGAATCCGCGTTTGCGGGCTTCAATCGCAATAGGCAACACCCCTTTGACCGGACGAAGACTGCCATCTAGTGCCAACTCGCCCATAATCAAATATTTATCCAACAAATCGGTGTTAAACTGCCCCGAGGCTTGCAAAATACCCAAAGCTATGGGTAAATCATACGCTGAACCTTCTTTGCGCACATCGGCAGGGGCGAGATTGACCAAGACCTTGATGCGGGGATAGGTATAGCCTAAGTGCTTGATAGCTGACTCGATTCGGTGCTGGCTTTCTTTGATGGCGTTGTCTGCCAAACCCACCATAAAAGTACCCTGCCCTTGCATTACATTGACCTCCAAAGTAATGAGCGATGCATCTATCCCATATACCGAACAACCGAAAACTTTGGTGAGCATATCGTTAGATTGGATAAAAAATTGAATAATTGGCAAAATTAAAAGAATTGTCGGAATAATAAAACCTAAATGAGAAATACTCGAGGGTTTCTAGTTTCTAGTTTCGGGTTTCTAGTTTCGGGTTTCTAGTTTCGGGTTTCTAGTTTCGGGTTTCTAGTTTCGGGTTTCTAGTTTCGGGTTTCTAGTTTCGGGTTCCACCATTCCACCATTCCACCATTCCACTATTTCACCAAATCATAAACCAATTCGCATTTTGCATAGTTATAAAAAGGCTGTTCAAAATCATTATGCCTAAAGTAATTTTATGAATCAAATCTTACTTTAGATATTTGCGCGTTTTTTTTCATAAAATTAAATCAAATTTATTCATCTATGATAATTCGAATCGTAAGAATGACTTTTCAGCCCGATAAAATTGAGGCTTTTTTGACCAATTTTCAGCAAACCAAACACCTCATTCGAGGCTTCGAAGGTTGTCAATACCTTGAACTTTTACAAGATGCGCAAAATCCGAATGTTTATTGCACTTATAGTCATTGGGATTCGGAAAAATCGCTCGAAATTTATCGAAATTCCAAATTATTTACTGAAATTTGGGGTTTTACCAAAACATTATTTGCCGATAAGCCTACAGCATTTTCGGTACATAGGGTAGAGATTGTATAATTTTTTCAAGAATTTTAAAAAAAAATACCCAATTTATTTGCATCATTCAATTATTTCCATTTATCTTTGTACCTCAATTAAAGCAAAGCAGTCAAAAGATACGTTAGTTGAACAAGTCAGATAAAAATTAACATTTTTTGATTACATATTACATAAAACCTAAAATGCCCGGGTGGCGGAATTGGTAGACGCGTTGGTCTCAAACACCAATGAACGCAAGTTCGTATCGGTTCGACTCCGATCCCGGGTACATATTTTAGTAGTAAGTTGGACATCTAATAAGGTGATGCTTATGAAAACACAAACAAATGAATTGCTCAGTTATTTGCTAATTACTGCATTTTCAACCCTTAATCCCTGATTTTTTAGCAAACTCCCCCCAAATAACTGATTCATCAAAAGAATTTGTTTCCTGAATCTTTGAAATTTTCCAGTTTCTCAAAGAATCTGAGTGGTTGAGTTATATTCAACTGCTGACCGGAAACTATGGTTGAACTAAAATTGATAGTATGTTACTCATTCTAATTTTAAAACTGGTAATCAATGTAGAGCTAGGATACAATTATGACAAATTGCTTTATATAATTGCCGAAAAAGAGAGTAAATTTCAATGCCACGTTGTCGACCCGTACAACATTACTTACGGGAAGTATCAAGTAACGCCGCATCTCATCCAAAAGTTAGGTTATACGCAACCTATGTCGTGCGAAAAACAAGATGAAATGATGCGGAAATTGGTCAAAATGTACGAAGAAATGCTCAATGTCAAAAAATATGAGTTTAAATATCACAAAGGCGTACTTTTGCACCGCACCAATTTGCTGATTGCAATGCACTTTGCTCCGTATGGTACGATTCGTTACCTTGAAACGGGGGTAGATTTTGGAAACGGTTTGGTTTCGGTAAGTCAATTGCTGAAACGTTACGAACATACAAGTTTTTACGAATTGCAATAATTTTTACGTTTTTTACATCTGAGAAGCCGTTGATTTCGCAATCAACGGCTTTTTTTTGGCTGTATGAAATAAAATTATCGAGAAATTTCTTTTGCCGGATTGCCAAACAAAGTTGCCCCGGCTTTGACCGGCTCAATGACCACCGAACCTGCCCCAATGCGGGCGTTTTTGCCAATTTCTAAGTCCGGTACTATGGCAACTCCACTGCCGATAAATGTACCTTCGCCGATTTTTGCGCCTGCGCCGATGATACTCCCCGCGCCGATTTGCACAAAATCGCCTATTTCGGCTTCAAAATCAATGATTGCGCCGGTATGAATGAGGCAATGTTGGCCAATTTTGGCAAATGCCCCCACATTAGCTCCGGCATTGATAAAGTTTCCGTAACCAATTTGGGCAGTTTGGGCAATGATTGCTTGCTTGTGAATGGCATTGGTGGGCATCACGTGGCGGCGGTCGTTGAGCATTTTGACCAAGTTTTGGCGGTATTTGTTTTCGTCAATTGCCACAAAAGCATCACATTTTTTGCCGATTAATTTGAGAAAGCCATCATCTTCTATTTTGCCTAAGACCAGTACTTCATCAATTTCGGTTTGGTGCAGGCTGGTATCATCATCCAAAAAACCATACACCACCATACCATTGCTCTTAAAAATCTCGAGGGCGGCTTTGCCCAAGCCTTTTGCCCCCATAATAATCACTGGGTTTATTTCCATTTATTTTTATCGTAAAGTATTGATTATCAATATTTTATATTAAATCATTGCCGAGTTTGTATTTTGTGAAGGGATTGTTTTTTTGAATTGTGGGCAAAATTACAAAATTTCATTTGGCTTTGGAAACATATACCCAAACCGAGGCATTTTCAAAATCTAAATGATATGCTGAACTCAAGAATTGCACCGGCAAAGGGTGATTTTTGCGCCAAATAACCAAATCATAGGGCAGGTTTGGGTCAAAATTCTCGACAGATATTTCGAGTTTTTCCCTTTTTTTTAGGTATTCATAGCGGAAAAAAATATTGTAATTATCGTCATTGATAAATACACGTTGTCGGTTTTGACGAATAGATTTTTGGATAATTGCCTGATAATCAGAAGAATAGTCGGTTGTATAAAAGTTAATTTGATTTACAATAATAATTAAACTTATAAAAATGTATAAACCATTGGTTTTCAGGTATTTACCCAAATTAACAGAATAATCAAAACTCCTTAAAACCACCCAAGTCAAGACAAGAGTTTGATAAATCCATACGCGCTCGAAGGGTTGTATTTTTTGGATAAAAATAATCAATAATGGACTGATAATCAGGCAATTAATTAATAATTTAGCATATTTAGCTTCAGGTTTTTTCCGAATATACAGCAGCCAAAAAATACCGATTAGCCCCATCAGCCAACTGCCCCCAATCGGGAAAAAAAAGGTATTGACTTGAGCAAAATAACCGAGTAGTTGAGAAAAAAAATCAGCCCAAGTCAAAGGTTTGACCCAAGTATTACCCGACAAAGCTCCCCAGCCATTGAACAAAATAACGGGAGCGTATAACAAAAAAGTAATTAAAATAATGAATAAAACATTGATAATCAATGGTTTATAAAATTTTAAATTAAATTGATTGCTTAAAAAAATAAAAATTAATACTCCCGAAAAGGGATACAAAAATGTAGGCAAAGTATAAAAACCACCGACACTACTCAAGCCAAAAATAAAGCGTGCCAAAGTCGAATTGGGGTGCGAGACAAGGCGAAGAACCGCCCAAAGCAAACCGCCAAAAAAACAAGTCTGGAGCATATAACCCCGCCCCAAAAAACTATAAACCAATAAAGGCGAAGCAAAACCCAATAAAAAAATACCGGCAATAGCTTGGGCAAAAGGCAATACCCGCATTAAATACCAGCCCCAAGCACTGATGCTAAACAAGTAAATCAACAAAGAAACCCCGCGCATTGCCCATACCGGCTCGTACAAAACTGAGCCGAATAAATAATTTGCCCATACCGCCCCCAAACTAAACAAAATATGGTTGTTGGGTCCGGGATAATAAACCGCCGAAACCGCAAAACCCTTGTCAATCAGGAAAATATAACAAAAAGCCTCATCTAAAGTAATAGGATAATAAACCAAACTGACTACTTTGGGCAAAAAAGTAATCAGGATTGCCGAGAGGAAGATTATTTTTTGCTTTGCCGTTAATTGCCTGATTATCAATATATTATGACAAAATAAATCTTTCAACTCCTGATATAAAGTTTGAAAATAACTGACAATCTTTTGAATGAGGGGGGCAAGATAAAAAACTACTGAACCCCAAACCAATAAAGCCCATAAGCTACTGATTTTTAGCCAATGGAATCGAGTGGGAGTCAGTAATTCGGCTTGAAATTTGGCAAGTTTGTCTGTTTGCTGCGAAAAGGCAAGAATTTGCCTAGTAAATTGCTCATAATCAACTCTATACAAATAGACAACCCAACTGATGCTTAAAAATAAAATCGAAAAATATAATATTTGTAATACCTTGATTATCAATGAGTTATAAAATTTAAAATGTTTTTTGGTTCTTCCCTACCTTTAGCGTATTTGTGCAATAGTTGCCTCCGCCTTGGGCGGACAAGCAACGGCGTAGACAAGTCCCAATACTACACCAACACCACCAACCAAAGAGGCTGAGTAGCTACCAAAGCCGCCAGACTGTAGGTAATCAGAGCCACCAACATACTGGCCAGCCCAAAATCTTGGCGGTCGGTCATTTTGCGATAGTAATACACCGCCAATATTGCCCCACCGCCCCAAGAAGCCCTGAGATTCTCGCGGTCCAAAAGCCATAACATATATCCCCAAATTCCAATAAATGCAAAAGTGCGGTCTGTGCCAAATAGCTTACTATCCTTGCCGGTATGCACCTGCCTTTGTTCTAAGCCAATCCATAAAGCAAACAAAGCTATTATTATCAATTGTCCAACTTCAGTCGGAATATTTTGCCAAAATTCTTTCATCGCCAAACAAACTAAAACCCTGAAAATCAGGGACTAATATACTTTTTTTGTGGGGAAATTGGAAATAGACTATTCAAAATCATTTTTTATCAAGGCTTTTTCGTTTTCTGACAAACCATAAAGCTCAAAAATTTTTTCATCTATTTGTCGTTCCAAATGAGTGGTATTTGCTTGATAATCAGCTTGTTTCATTGTCATTATTTGGCTGACTAAGTCAGCAATCAATTGATCTTCGCCCGCTTGAGGTTCAAAAACAGGAATGGTATTGATATAAGCCATCTTCATTCTATAAAAGCCACCACTTACTCTATCACACACATTTTTTAAGTAAAACTTGACCAAGCTTGAGTTTAAAATCCCCAACAAATATCTGCTTTCACTTACAATCATTTGCACATTGTCATTGCCATAAAAACCTTGAGTATCCATTGCAAACGAAAAAGTATCGCTAATGCCTGGGTAGAGAATTTTGGTTTTTTCGAATTTTTTATAGTAATCTACGGCATCTTGAATTTCATACCATTGATAAGAGCCTCCTTTCCTTCCCCACCAATCTTTCCGCTTATCCCAATCTTTGGGCTTGGGCATTATAAAGTCTTTTTTAGTTGTCAAGTATTGCAAAATAGCCGGATATTGTTCAATATTGATACCTCGGCGAGTAAAAATTACATATTGATTTTTAGGAAAAATTTGATAGGGTCTAATGTCTTTTCCCTCTAAAAATGGTAAAATGATTTCGGCACTTTTGGCATCTTGATTGATTAATTGATTTTTAAGTGCTTCATCTCTGATAACAAAAACTTCATTTTTTCCGGTTTTAATTCCATAATATGTTTCTTTATCGACAAAATCTTCCAGTTTTTTGCCGATGGCTCGCATTTTTTGCAAAATGGCTAATTCGGTTTCGTTTGCCAAAGTCCAGCCAGCGGCATCATTCAATTGGGTTTTATTGACCAAAAATTGATGTTTAGCTACATATTCTTCAAGTTTGGCGGCTTCTTGCATATCTTGCACCAAAGTAACCGGAATATCGGCTTCGGATTTTGTTTTTTTGACTCTGACTACATTTACGTAAGTGGTAGCTTCGGGAAACAATTGAAAATCTTGAAAATCAATGATTTCCTGCCATTCATAAGGTTTGAGCATTTGGCGTAGAGACTTGCCGTAGCCAGTGCGAAGCCACTTGTTGGGAGTTATCAAAGCCAAAAGCCCGCCTTCGCGCAACAGGCGCAAGCCCAATTCATAAAACAGCGCGTAAATATCGCCCGATTGCTCATAAGTTTCGTACCTACCTTTGGTAAAATGTAGATTTTTTTGCCCTTTGCCGATGGCAAAATAAGGCGGGTTTGCCAAAATAACATCAAAACCTTTGTCATTTCCGTTTTTGAATGTGCCTAAAACTTCGGAAAATTGAATATGCCAATCGAAGTAATGAACCGGATATTGATAATAATGCTTAACTTTAGTTTCAAAATGCCTGTTTTCTAAATACTGTTTCTGCGCAAGCAAATTTTCTCTGGTTTTTTCCTCTACTTTACTGAGGGTTTTGTCTAATTTATATTGTGGATCAATGGTATTTAACTCCATATTGATTTGCAATAAATCCACCTCAAACTTAGCCATCAAAATCTCCGCCTTGGCTTGGTCATACTGAACAATTAATTTATTTTTTTGCTTGCTGTCATCTACATTGTACCATTTTTGAGCTACTTGTCGGATAGATGCTACATTTTGATTAATTAACTGACTTGATTCTCTAGTGCTTTCCGTATTTCCCAAGCTACCTTTATCCCAATTTATAAAAACCGGCTCACCTTCAAACATTGGCAGTAAGCTATTGCCGGATAGGATTTTATACTCCAAATTAGGCAAAGTTTCCATTGCTTGAAAATTGCTTTTTTCACTATAATAAGCATTTTTTAGCAGTTCTATCCAAAGCCTTAACCGACAAATTTCGGCAGAAATAGGATTAACATCTATCCCGTACAAGCAATTCTCGATGATTATTTTTTTTTCATCAAAAATAGCTTGCTGAATTTTTTGATTAAACTCGTTTACTTTTCTAACTATTTGATTACCAAATACTTGTGATTTTATTTTGTAATCCAATAAACTATCAGTATAACGATTTTGAATCAATAATTCATCGTTTACTACTTCTATTCCACAGCTTACTACTCCGCCTTTGCTATCGGATAATAAAAGCAAATCAGCTTTGATGGCAATGAGTTCGTTCAAAGCAGAAACTAAAAAATGCCCCGAACCCACTGCCGGGTCGCAAATTTTCAAACTATTGATAATCGCATTTCCTTGCGCCCGCAGTTCATTTTTATAAAAGTGTTGCTCCCAATAAATTTTTAATTGCTCATAATTATCAATTTTATAGCCATTTTGCTTAAATTTTTCAACTATAGCCGATCGAATCGACTTACGACACATATACATAGTAACATAAGAAGGGGTAAAAAATGCGCCTTCTCGAAAACCATTGATTTTTTCAAATATTAATCCTAGCACTGCGGAGTTGATAATAGTTCTTTTTTGGGTAGTAAGTTTACCTTCAATGGCTTCTGCCCCAAAATCGTAGGCGTTCAAAAATTTTAAAATATATTCAAATGTGGGTAAAGTAGTTTTATTTTTAGCCTCATTGGTTTTTAAAATACTTGATTTATACAAGGGCATTTCTAATCGATCTTGAATACCGGCAATGCGCGTAGTTCCAACTTCAAGATCGGTAGTTTGAAACAAGGAACTATTCAAAAATGGAATCCTAAAGTATTGATTTTGAATGGGTTTCGTTCTTTTTTCCGGCTCAATATTCAAAACGTGGAAAAATAAAGTATTCAATCCGTCAAAATCCTTTATGTCTTCGGGAACTAAAAAACGATAGTCTTTGTCGCCATTATGAAAACTAACTAATTGCGCTTCTAGCAATTTCATAAAGAGTAGGCGGTTTATCCAAGTCATTACTAGCTCAAGTCCTACTTGAAATTTTTGCGTTTCTTCATCTTCCGTATGCAGTTCCTCAAAGTATTTTTTTTGGATTTTATCTCTATATCTATCCAGCAATCCCTCAGTTTCCAAAACCCGAATAGTATTCTCCAACAAAGAGCCATAATCGCGTTTGTTGGGTGGTTTTCGTTCAATAATTCTTTTGGTACCACCTTCTACTATTTTTTCTTCTACTCCAATGATATGCAAAAGTTCTTCATAAAATTCGCGGTTGAGCATATTGGCATCATCGCGCTCGCGCTCGCGTAAGAGGTGGTCGGGTGAAAATATTTTATATACATAGAGCAATTGCTTGATAGCCAATTCATCATATTGAGTAATCCAGTCTTTTACCTGTCGAAAATCAATGACTACCGCCGAAATAGGTTTTTCGAGTTTAGCAATTTCTTCTTTAATCATTTGATACATCAATTGGGTAGAAGTACTATCCAAGTCGCCTTGTTTCCAATCAGTAAATTTACGAACCAGTGTTTTATTATTTTCATAAAATAAATGGCTAAACTCCTGACTATCAATGATATACCATTCATACAAATTGCAAATGACGATGTGTTTAATTTCGTGATTTTGGTATTCGGTTTTTTCCCACAAATAATAGGTGATAGCCTCCCACATTGCCTTGGTATTGGCATTATCAAGGCTCACCATTTCATTTTTGTTTTGGGGAGTTTTGAGTTCCAAGAGCATTTTTACGCGAGTATCGGCGGTTGCGCCGGCACGAATCACCAAGTCGGCTTCGTGGTTGCCCTTGTAGGCTTTTTTGTTGATGCTTTTGGGGAGATAAGCCGGATAAATATTTTGCCAAAATTTACGAATCAAGTCCTCAAAATACCCTTCGGTTTGGTTGGTTTGTATCCCACTTTCTACGCCATTCAAATATATATTAACTTGTGATTTGAAAACCTCAAAATCACTTTCTAATACATTTTCGCGGATGATGGCACTTAAGACATTGAGCGGGTTTTGCTTATCTATTTTCATAAATTGTCGTAAATCTGATAATTTTCAAAAATAAAGAAAATATCTTAAATGACATAACTCACTGATTATCAATATTTTACAAAAATTATATTGTTTGCAAATACAATTAATGAAAAATAGACTTTTTCCCAACTTATGTAAGTTTCCCAGAGTTTTTGTAGCATTTCCATTTTTGGGAAATCTGGTAAAATATATAGTATTGATAATCAATGAGTTAGCTTTTGGTACAGTTTTGTCAATGTATATTAACACACACACAAACTTAAAACTATTAAATTATTATGAAATCTTCTAATTCTCAAGAACTCGAATTCACCCCAGCAAAAGTTAAAGAACAAGTAGAGCGTATGCAAGAATTGGTGTATGAATACATCAAACGCCTCTCGAAACTACGCCGCGACCAAGACTTGTTCAATACAATGATTGAAAGCAACCGTTTGGCTTAGATCTTATTTGGTAAGCTGCTCATAATCAATTACTTATACTTAGGCAAGTTCATTTTATTCCCGATTTTCGCATTGATTATTTACAAAACTTACCTTCAAAAATCCTGGGTATCAAAAAAAATCACTTTTTTAATAGACTTTACCGCAAAAATCTATTGAAAAAGTGATTTTTATTTTGCCGATTTTCAGCCACGATTCGGTAATGAATACAAAACAAACCAATTTTGCAAAAATGTAATTAGTTCATTATCAAGAATTTATATAATTCCTGATAATGAACTCTGAATTTCTTAATTGCTGGGCTTGTCAGGTACCGGAGCTGAGGCGTGATAGCTTTGATAAATGACTTCGGCATATTCGTCCAAAAGTTGGACAATTCGCTCCTTGCTACTCGACTTCATTATAAAACCTACGTGGTGTTCTTGGTCCATTCGCCACACGATTTCGGGGGCATTGAATGGGGTATGGTCAGGGCGTTGCTGACGCGCCAAAGAAATAATAATTCCGGCATAAGTCTTATCAATCACAGGCATTTGATATTCTTTATCGAGTGCCAAAGCCGTCTCGAGATTTGCCCACTCGCGCCAGAGGTTGATGCCCGAGGAGGCTTCCACCATTTCTACCAAATTTGCGCCGCCTACGCGCGCCGAAGTCTCGAGGAAATAAAATTCGCCATCTTCTCTCGATTTGATATACTCCGAGTGGGAGGCACAACTTTGCATTCGGAAGGCTTTCATTACTTGCTCGTTCATTTTTTTGAGCATTTTATCTTCTTTGGAGTCAAAATCCACATTGATGGAGCGAAAAATACCGCCGCCGTGGGCTACTTCCATCGGCGTATTGAGGTAGCGACTACTGCGCTGAAACAAAAATTTGCCGTGCATCGACAATCCGTCCACGTGATATACATCGCCGGGCTTGAATTGTTCAATCAAAAACTGGTGGCGGCGGTCGCCTAATGCGTGTACTACCTGCCAAGCCTCATCTAAATTGTGAACTTTTTTGATGCCGGTTGCCGAGGCTTCGGAGCGCGGTTTGATAACCCAAGGACCGGGTACAGTTTGCAAGTAATGCGTAATGGTTTCATTATAAAACAAGGTGCTAAACGGCGGCACTTTGATACCGGCTTCTTGGGCTTGCATTCGCATTGCCAACTTATCGCGGAAAAACTGCGAAGTAGTCAGTCCCATTCCCGGAATCCGAAACAACTCGCGCAAATAAGCCCCTTTCTCCACATCAAAGTCGTCGAGGGCTACAATGCGGTCAATTTTGCGGGTACGCATCATACCGGCAACGCCCACGGCTAGTTTGTGGAGGTTTTCGGGGGTGTTGTCGCCACTCTCGAGATAAAACATTTCATCAATAAAATCACGAGGCCAGGGTTTATTTTCCAATTTTTTGTCGGTAATAAAATAAACCGTATTTCCGGCTTGCTTGCAAGCCCGCAAAAACTCCGCCCCTTTGTAATAAGTGGAGATACACAAAAATCCGAGATTAGTTTGAGCCATTGTCTTCAGGGATTAAACATTAGTGAAAAAATTTTGTAAATAACTGATTGTCAATAATTTATGTTACGAGTTTTAGCATTAATTTCAAATATACTTCAAAACACCTTATTTTATTAGGAGTAAATAGATTGATTAAAAATTTTATTCTTTTAATCAATCGTTTTACCAAAAATAGATAGGATAAAAAGCAATTGCAAATAAAAATCAACAAAGGTATAAACACCTCACAATCAGGTAGTTATATTATTTCTGGGTGATAATTCCCTTGATTCATAAAAATAATTATAAAAAATAATTGAATATTTTAAAAAATGCCTATCTTTATCAAGTTCTCATCGCAAAAATTTGTAACGATATGAAAAACTACAAATCCATTCGGGAGTATATGGTTATAAAACCTATTACTTTTCACCCTGAGCAATCCATCTATGATGTGATTAATATAATGGTACGCAAAAAAATTTCGGGTGCGCCGGTAGTCAATGAAAACAACGAACTGGTGGGCGTAATTTCGGAAAAAGACTGCCTGAGAGTGATGGTAGATAGTGCCTATCACAACCTTCCGGCGGGCAAAGTATCGGACTATATGAGTCCGAATGCGATTTCGGTAGGTGATGACCAAACGGTGGTCGATGTAGCGGATAAATTTTTGAAAACCAACTTCAAAAGATTTCCAGTGGTAAACAAACAAGGCAAACTGGTGGGGCAAATCAGTCGTTCCGACTTGCTCCGCGCCACCAAAGATATGTTCTCAACCACTTGGCAAGAAGTGCAAGAAGTATCGGCAAATATGGATAAAACAGTTATCAAGCCCAATTTTAAAGATTTAAGGCATTGATTTTAAACTTATTACCATCAAAAAACGACCAAACAAGTACAGTTTGGTCGTTTTTTTTTGAATCTGATACATTAGGTAATAAAGAGTGAATAAAGAATAATGGAGAGTGAATAATTCTTTAATTAACGTGAATATTTTGATAACTAATTGATAATCAGTTAGTTATATTTAAAAAACGGAATGTTTTGACAAATAAGTGTTTTTCATTAAAAATAAAATTGTATAATTTTTATATTCTTAGAAAAGAAATAATTGTCAGACCTGCGGTACAGACAATTATTT
>JALONJ010000157.1 GCA_025455045.1 Microscillaceae bacterium
AATTAAAAGCCTGATTATCAAGTATTTATAAAATTAAATTCCTAAGTTATTTTTTAATTGTTACTTATTGCTGATCTAACAACATTGCCCACAATCAGGAGGGCAAGCTGAGCCCCACTCAAGGACATTATTTGTATTCCTAACCGCAATAATGTTACTATCATCCCTATCACTGTCAGATAATGAGAGAATAAAGGTTGTCAATCCTTTCTCGGCTGGCGGAATAACAATGCGTCCGCGTTCTGAATCATCTTTCATAGCAAAATGAATTAAAACGAAGTTTGGTTGTGGATCACTTGGGCTGGAAGCAGTTTGACTAAGATAGTTTAATAATATGTCTCCATTATTATCAAAAACAACCGACCAAAGCTTACAATACTGTTGATTCGCATCTTTAGCAAGATATTTATTATTATTTATAAAAGGTAGCAAAGTATGTTTTTGTGTCCACTCTTGAGCTGCTATTATGGGAAATTCACCTACAGCTGCCTGTTTGTCATAATTAGCATCGGAATTAGATCGAATACTTACAATTGAATTAGAGAAATCGTCTTCGTATTGTCCTATTGAATTTGCTTTCACTCCGGTAGCAATTAATAAAAAATCATTTGCATCATATACATTGCTTTGTTTTGCCAAATGAAAACGGATACCACCATAAAGGCGATTGCCACTAGCATTATCAGTAGTTCTTAATAGTGTTTCCAGTTCATTTTTATTGAAAGCAAAAAAAGCAACTTTATTTGTTTCACTAAATTTCCCAAATTTCACCCAATTATTGATGTATTTAAGGACATCCGATTCTGTTATTAACATCATAATTCTAATTTGTTTAAAAGTTTGAAAATAATTTGCCCGAAGTAGGAAATTTAATTTGAATTATACAAATCGAGCAAGGCAGGCAAGTTGATTGATTATTATATAACTACTTGATAATCAATTAATTATAAAAATAACCCTTCCCAAAAGCAGGCATAATTACCTATCAAAACCCGCCGAATTGCCTGTTTTACAAAATGGGTAATTCGGCTCTGTTTTGGGTGGATAACTAGGACTAATTTTGTGCAAAAACTAATGGAGTTTTTTGATTATATGCAAATGCGCTCGCTACGGTATAATCTTTACGGCTTTTGAGAACTATCCTTCGATTGGTTATGTAATTGTTTGATAATCAATAGTTTACATATTTTAATTATTTTTAAACTTTTATTTTTTTTATGAAAAAGATTTATTGGGTTTTGCTTGCAGGTTTATTTTTATCTTCTAGACTATTTGCTCAACAAAGCCAAGTCGGTTATGATGAGGAGTTTGTGTATGAAGTGGCGATTGATTTGATAGATTTAGAAAAATGTGATTGCATTACTGGGGCTTTGGACAGCCTAAAAGTGAAAAAAAATGCCAAAGCAACGCTTCGTTTCAACATTTCCCAACTAGAAGATGATAAAATTCTTCAGTTTTTGCAAATTACACCACCAGATGATAAAAATAAAGTAGCAATCAATAATTTAGAAACCCAGCTTCAAGCTCAAAATTTTATTACTTCCAAAGAGAATAATGGTATTTTTTGTTTTAAAGTAAGTAATAAAATATTTGAGAGGTTATTAAACGAGAAAAAAATTCAAAAAAGATATGTTGCCAATGGTTGTCCCAAAATTGTAAGTGGCACTTTACTTTTGCCGCTCAAACTACGCCCAGCTTTGAATCGTTATGGACAAGAACGTCCTTTTGAGTTTGCTGCCAATATTAGTGTAGGTCCTTTTGTCGGCTTACGCTGGCGAATGAGCCACTCACGCGCTCACTTTTTTACAATTCCGCTTTTTGTTGGTTTATCACCAGTAAATATCAACTCCGAAAATTCTGCCAGCTCAACCAATACCGAAGATGGTTTAGAAACTACCATTGTTTTTTCTACAGGCTTAGTATTTCAATTCAATGATTTTCAAGCGGGTTTACTGGTTGGACGGGATCTGGTCGGTGGAGAGCGCGGCAAAAATTGGGTTTACAACGAAAAAACTTGGTTTTCTTTCGGCATCGGCTATAAATTTTTGGGGGAAAAGGATAAATAAGTTTTTTGATAATATCCTGATAATCAGCATTTTAAATATTTTTCACTTAAACCTTTTGCGACAATGAGAAATGTAATTCACAAACTGTATTTTTGGACAATTGCCCTCATAGTTGGGGTATTTCCGGCTTGCAACAATCAATCATCAGAGCAAGTAGCACCGGCAATGGACGTAAAATTCTACAAACCTGAATCTAGCTCTACCGAGCCACAGCTCCAGATGACTCTTAAACAAGAAGATTACCAGCTTTCTACTTTTGGGGAGTTTACCAACGATTTGACTCCTAGCAAAGTTGAAGGATTTTATGTAAGTGATTCCAAAGAAAAAACTGAAGCAATGTTGTTGTGGGACAAAGAAAATGAATCCAATTTTATTTATAACATTGACCCTAATACAGGACAAAAGGGGAAGGCTCTTATCGAGTTCGAAAATATAAGTACGGGTAAGTTTTATTTAAGAATTTTTCATTATGATTGGCAAAACCGCCTCGGAACCCTCCTCTTTGAAACTTTGATTGAAAAACAAGGAAATGACTACAAAACTACTCCTTCCTTCGAGATTGAAGACCCTAACTTTGGCAAAAGTGGTTCGCAAAAAGTAAATCGTGCCTTTCCAAGCCCTGTGTTGAGCCTCAACAAATTACTGGCACGCCGAGCCGAAAAAAGCAGAAACAAAGACTTGGGCGACTTAATAGACGGGTTCAAAAATTCAATTGACGACTTTCGCAATGGAGAAATGGCTGATTTTCTAGCTTCGGCACGTCGAATAGGTAGCCGTGTAGCGTTGGCTGGGGCAACTCTAGGCTTGTTGGGTGTAAAAGCTACTACCATTGCTGCAGGCTCTACTCTTTTAATTGGAGGAGCAGCCGTTGCTCTAACGGCTACCGCCATTCAATTGGTTACGAGTGATAGATTCAAAAACTTTGTCAATGATATGAAAACTAAATTGAATGATTTTAAAGAAGGTATCGTAAATGGATTGAATGATAAAGTGGAGATTTTTAACGGTTATCGCCACAACTTACGAGAACACTGGAATAATATCCGTCAAAACTTAAGCGGTGATTTGAATGATCTTTTGAAAGATTTGAAAAACAAAGACCTACTCAATTTGCTCAATAGTTTAGATGACTTGCCCGATTCAAATGGAGTACTTCAGTTTGCGTTATCTTGGCAAAGTACTTCCGATATTGATTTGTATGTAACCGACCCTAGTGGCGAAACCATATTTTTTGATAACCCTCAATCAGCTTCGGGTGGGTATTTAGACCGTGATGATGTAGATGGATTTGGGCCCGAAAATATTTACTTCCAAACCAATATACCAGATGGTACTTATAGTGCTAGTGTAAGATATTTTGGACCTGCTGAGGGATCTCCTACACCCTATACAGTATCCGTGGGCAATGGATTAGGAGCAGTCAGAAGTCGCAGTGGAGTTTTGGCGGGAAAAGGTGACTCACAAAGTGTCTTTACTGTAATCAAAAGCGGTACTGGAATTATAATTCAATAAAAATAAAGAAATAATCATATTTTTCTTTAGCCTAGCTCATAAAAATGACCCCAAATCCCCCAAGCCGATTGATACATTTCAGTCGGTTTTGTTTTTATAAAATATGGTTTTTAATGTTTGATTTCTATTTTTTGATTTGCAAAACCAGCATCATATTTTGTCCGCAACCCAGCCCTTGTTGAAGCGAAAACTCAAGGTTGCGCAACACATACGCAATGTGCGGTTCAATCAAATTGGCGCGGGTGTCGCCGTAGGCTATCCACTCAGTATCGCGGACGAGGCGGTCAAGGGTGAGCATCCCGAACTGCAAACTTGCCGGAAAACGCTCCCAATCGCCGATTTGCTCGGGGGCAATGGCTTTTTCTAAGCGCAAAAGGCTGTATTTGAGAAAGTTGTTCCAAACTTCTACAAATTGCGCATAAAAATTTTGAATCACCGGTAGGTCGGGCAACTTGAGCCACTCGGGCTGGATAATGAGGTCGTTGAGGTCGGTGCGCTGATACGGCGTAAAAAGGGCGTTGATATTTTCGCGGAGGTTTTGAAAAGGCGAATTGGGGTAGTTGAACTCCTGATTCCCCCCCAAAAGTACGGCGCGGTCAAATATTTTGTGTACCTCGATTCGCAAGTGTTTTTTGTCGGTCAATAGGCTGAGTAAATCCAGTATTTCTTCCCGACTCCAAGTTTGGATTTTGGCTTGGTTGCGCTCATACGGGCGGTCAGCTCCAAATCGCCCCGCCAAATCCAAAACCAACCAACTCCCCGGGCGAGCGTGGTGGTAGATTTCGTAAATCAAATTGGCGAGTTCGGTTTTGTTGAGCCGCGATAGACTGCCATCACCCGAAAAATAGACATCAAAAGCCGGTTCTACACCCTTGAGCAATTGAATACCTTGTCGGAAATCGGCTTTGAGAAATCGTACCCGTTTGCGGGTTTTGTGAATTTCGTTGGCTTGCAAAACCAAATCATACTCCGACTCCAGCCCCAAATACAAGTCAAGTTGGGATTCCGGCAACAAAAATTCTTTTTGCAAATGCAGATGATTGTCGTGAATCGGAATTTGAGTAATTACCTCAAATCCTTGCCCATAAGCACTGCCCAAGTCCAAAACACGAAGTTTGGCGGCATTTAAAGACTTAAAAAAAGGTCTTAAAATAAATTGCGATAGTTCGCGCTCCCAGTATTTTTTTACATAATCTTCGGTAGAGGGGCGAACCGGAGTATCATAGTGCGGGTTGGAATAGGTATGATTAGTATTGATATAAGTCGAAAATTGAGCCTCAAGCATAATTTTTATATGAAATGAAAAGCCGAGAATGTGGCGAAGGCTAACCGTAAATCAGTTGAGTTAGGAATAGTTACAAAATAAAGTGCCATTTTTTAAAATGTAATTAATTGACTTTGTCTCGCCTCTGGCGGAAAATCAGGCATTTATATAATTCCTAATTCCCAGTTGTTAATTCCCAATTCCTTAGTTACGCACTTTGCTTCTTTGCCCGAACAAAGTTTGTTGAATAAGTGATTTAAAAATGATTAGACTTTGGGCTAAGTGCTGAAGATGTTTGTTTGGGCAAGCTAGGCGCAAACAAAATAATATTCGCGGGCAAAGGTAGCCAAGTTTTGTCAGACTAAGTAATTAATAATCAAGTTTTTAGCGCAAAAAATATAGCTTTTAAAATAAAAATAAGATGAAATAGGATTTTGAGGCACTGAAGGACTGAAGAATTGAGGGGTTGAGGGAGAAAAATATGTCTAAATAAACTTTCATCTGTTTTACCAATGGAGGTACGCGCTTATGGGCAAAGCTGGGCATTTATCAATTCATCAATCAAATTATATAAACCTTTGATTATGAGTGAGTTATGATTTTTAGAAAAATATTTGTCGGGTTTCCTTTAGATTTTTTAACAAAATAAGCAGTTTCGCCCAGCCCTAGACTCCCAAAAAAGGCTTATTTTTGTGGTTGAGTTCATTTTTTTAATCAAAAGTTATGGTTGAATGATCTTGAACCAATGCCTAATTGGCTGAAGACATCGATTTTGAGAACTTAAAAGAACCGCAAAAAGACTAAATCAAAGCTACTACAATTAAATTTTGAATGAGTACTATAGTTGTCATACCTACTTATAATGAGATTGAAAACATTGAAGACATCATTCGCAAAGTAATGGGATTGCGCGTACCATTTCATTTGTTGATTGTAGATGACAGCTCGCCCGACGGCACTGCCAACATCGTAAGGCGTTTGCAAAAAGAGTTTCCCGAACGCCTGCATTTGGAGGTGCGACAAGGCAAACAAGGTTTGGGAACGGCTTATATCCACGGCTTTCAATGGGCTATAGCGCACGAATACGATTATATATTTGAAATGGATGCCGATTTTTCGCACAATCCCGATGATTTGGAAAAACTCTACGCCGCCTGTTATGAAGAAGGTTACGATGTAGCCATCGGCTCGCGTTATATCAAAGGGGTCAATGTAGTCAATTGGCCTATGCAAAGGGTCTTGATGTCGTATTTTGCCGGTTATTATGTGCGATTTATTACCGGAATGCCCATTATGGATACCACTGCCGGATTCAAGTGCTACCGCCGCAAGGTATTGGAAACAATTGGCTTAGACACCATCAAATTTGTCGGTTATGCCTTCCAAATTGAGATGAAATTTTTGGCTTGGAAATACGGTTTCAAAATCAAAGAAGTGCCAATTATTTTTACCGACCGCACCAAAGGCGAGTCCAAAATGTCGGTCGGCATTTTTCGAGAGGCTTTTTTAGGTGTAATTCAAATGAAAGTAGAGAGTTTGTTCAAAAGGTATGTTTATTAGGAATCAAATAAATGACTGATTATCAATATTTTACAAATTATAAATCGTCAACTTATTTTTACC
Organism: Microscillaceae bacterium; assembly: GCA_025455045.1. Classification (GTDB taxonomy): domain Bacteria; phylum Bacteroidota; class Bacteroidia; order Cytophagales; family Microscillaceae; genus JALONJ01. Next base: position 6,466 of record JALONJ010000157.1, read on the forward strand.
CTGTTTATTAGTAGTTTTTTTAGCAAAAAATAATTGCAATATAATTTGCTGATTATCAGGCTTTTATAAATCAATATGAAATATTATATGTATGTTTTCACAAGCGAAAATTGAAGTTTTTTTACCAAACTCAATACCCATCATATACCTTTTGAAAAGATTGATGAAGCAATTATTTTGCTATTAGATTTAGGAGCATCGGGTGCATTTCAAATTTACTACCTATGACCCTCTCCTTTGGAGCGGGCTAGGCAATAGAAACGCGTAAATTTGAAATGCACCCTCACCCTCTTTACTTATCAAATCGCCAAATATTATAAAATCGAGTAGGGGTGCGGACGGTGGGTTATAAAATACAAAAATCAATTATTTGAATTTAGTTTACATTTTTTCAAGAATTTTTAAAATATTTCCGTCAATCAAGCAATTTACCCAGACTCGCTAAAGCAAAAAAAGTTGAACAGTCCAAAAGACCGTTCAACTTCTCAATGCAATCGTTTGTGATTATTTCTTATTATCCAAAGTTTTAGTTGTGAGCGTATTGGCGCAAGTGGTCTTTCAACTCTTTGCGGGCAATATGGATACGATTTTTAACCGTTCCGATAGGAATATTGAGTCTTTCGGCAATTTCGTGGTATTTGAAACCTCGGAAGTGCATTACAAAAGGTGTTTTGTAGGCTTCGTCCAATTTGGCAATGGCTTGGTTGATGTCGTCCATTGCAAATTCCGAATAGGCTAAATTTTCGGTAATGTTTTCACTGGAATTGATATAATGCAAATTTTCGGTGGTATCAATAAAAGTATTGCGGCGCACCAATCGTTGATAATTGGTGATAAAAGTATTTTTCATAATAGTGTACAACCAAGCCTTGAGGTTGGTGCCTTCGGCAAATTTTTCGCGGTTTGTGAAAGCTTTGAGCATAGTTTCTTGTAATAAGTCGTTGGCTTCTTCTGAATCTTTGGTCAGACGTAATGCAAAAGGTCGTAGCGATTTGGATACTGCATCTATGGATTGAAACTCTAGGATTGCCATAATATTGTACTGTTTAGTTTTTGTTTAAGCAAACTTAAACAAACTCTCACAAACTTCCAAATATTTTGTGTAACTTTTTTTGATTAAGGTTAAACAAATAGAAAATAGTAACAGGCTAAAACTGCATATTTTCTCAAATATATCGAAAAAAGATGATAAAAGGCTTTATAACATTCATTTTGCGAAAATGTTTAATTTTATTGTACTTTTTTAATTTGTTTAATTTTTTTCAAGAAAAGTTAAACTAATCAAATATTTTTGAATGTAAGATTTAAACGCAAAATGGGTTATTTTAGAATCATTCCAAATAGCCTAGCGCAAATATAACATTTATTCAATAGTTTTACTATTATTTGCAAAATAATTTACTATTATTTAAGTCAAAAAATACTATTAAATATTGATATAGTTTAAAATTAAAAAAATGTCGTTCATTTTTTCTTAAGATGTAAGTTTTTGGGCTTATTTTGGCAATTTATAAATCGAGTATGTTTTGTTTAACTTAATCAACTTAAAGGCTGATATTTTAATATTTGTATAATTTTGGGCAAAATCCCACTTCTTAATAAAATATGAAAAAAAAATTACTTCTGACTTACCTTATTTTGTGTATGATAAGCTCAAGTTTTGCCCAAACCAAAGGCAAAGGCAATATTTTGGAGAGTCTGTTGAAGTCGCGCCCCGACTTATTTGGCGAAATTCTCAAAAACCCCCAAAAATATGAGGTACAATTGATTTATACGCAAATCAATCGGGATACCAAAAACCGCCCTGCATTTACGACTTATACTTATGGTATTGACAAAAACCGCTATTTTTATCCGGCAAGTACGGCTAAGTTTCCGATTGCTTTACTAGCTCTCGAGAAACTCAACAAGCTCAATATCAAGGGTTTGGATAAAAATACGCCTATGATGACCGGTGCCGGACGCGCCCCGCAAAACGCGGTAGTCAAAGACAGTACTTCGCCCACCGGCTTGCCCTCGATAGCGCATTACATCAAAAAGCTTTTTGTGGTCAGCGACAATGATGCGTACAATCGCTTGTATGAGTTTTTGGGGCAAAGTTATATCAATGAAACCCTTTGGAAAAAAGGCTACAAAGATTTATTGATTTGGCATCGGCTTTCGGCTCCTGAGTATGATATGGAGGCAAATCGCTATACCAATCCGGTAAGTTTTATCAATCAAGACAAAATTATTTACGAACAACCCGAAATATACAACAAAACCAAATACACCAACAAATTCAAAAACACCAAAAAAGGCAAAGCCTATATCAAAGGCAACAAATTGGTCAATGAGCCTTTTGATTTCAATGACCGCAATCGAATGGGGCTGGCTACCTTGCAAGAAATGCTCAAAGCGGTGATTTTTCCCGGAGCAGTAGCTCCCGAAAAACGCTTTCAACTTACGTCCGATGATTATAGATTTTTGTATGAATGTATGTCTATCCTACCCCGAGAGTGCGAATACCCCAAATATGAAGAAAAAGATTACCCTGATGGCTTTGTCAAATTTGCCTTGCTGGGCGACACCACCCAACGAATGCCCGAGAATATTCGCGTTTTCAATAAAGTAGGTTCAGCTTATGGGTTCTTGGTCGAGAATGCCTATGTAGTTGATTTTGAGGCAAAAACTGAGTTTTTGCTTACAGGAGTTATCTATGTCAATGCCGACGAAGTACTCAACGACAGCAAGTACGAATACAAAGAAATAGGTCTGCCGTTTTTTGCCAATTTGGGGCGGGTTTTGGTTTGGCACGAAAAAAACCGCCCACGCAAAGGCACTCCCAACCTAAGTAACTACAAAGTAACATATAAGTAAATGCGAGGAGTGAGAGGCGAGATGTGGTAGGAAGTGTGGCATTTGTACTATATCACAAAATTAGGCAAAGGCAAGTCCGACTGTTCAAGCCTCAAAGCCGCCGGATTTGCTTTGCCAAGAATGTTTTGCTTAGAAATTAGAAGTTATACAAATCATTAACTGTGTCCGCCTCTAGCGGAATTTGTCCACCTCTGGCGGATTATCCAATAGTTTGGACAGTTTCTGGTTAATACTACTATACAAAATATGTTTTTACGCAAAGACGCTAAGACGCAAAATGTTGATAATCAGGTACTTAGAGACTTTGTGTCTTGGTGGTTCTAAATTTTGTATAGTAGTATTTTTCTGGTTTCTAGTTATTTGCTAAGTGCTTGATTATCAGATAGTTATAAAAAATTTTTTGTATAAATACTTGACTGTCAGGTATTTAGAAAGAAGACCGAAACTAGAAACTGCCCAAACTATTGTTATACCAATATATATTTTTGGGCTATATCCTTAAATTTTTCAATTTGTAAAGCCTGCCAGCTCAAATCATAGCCTAGTTCTTGTGCCATAATTTTGGCTACCTCAGAGGCAACAACCAAACTTGCCCGCGCATCTAGCAACAAACAACGGGTGCGCCGTGCCAATACATCTTCTATTTCTCTAGCCATTTCTTCGCGGACTGCCCACACCACTTGGGCGGTATTGAGTGGCAAATTGGGGTGGAGGTTATTGCCCCAAGCCGGATTTTGTTGTACGAGGGCTTGTATTTCTTCAATATCCGAACCATAATAGCTGAGTTCGCTCGAGGTAAACATAACCAAATCGGCTCCGTGAATCAACAAATCTTGGGTGCGCGATTGGGTGGGCGCAAGTTTGAAATGTCGCTCGGCAAAGTCGATTAAATCTTCGCCCATTTTGCGAAAAGTAGTCCATTTGCCGCCAATAATTGTGATTAAGTCCGAAGGCGAAGTGATGATTTTGTGATTGCGCGAAATATCCTTCGTTTTATGCGTATTGGTAGCCACCAACGGGCGCAGCCCTACATACACACTCAGTACATCGCTGCGCTGAGGCGGGCGATTGAGGTAATTGCCGGCAGTTTTGAGGATAAAATCTATCTCCGATTCGTGGGCTTGAGGCTCTAAATCGGCGGTTTCAACCGGTGTATCGGTTGTGCCTACCACGAGTTTGTCGTGCCAAGGTACAACAAACAAGACCCGCCCATCCGAAGTACGCGGAATCATCAAAGCCGTATCACTATTCAAAAAAGATTTGTCCAAAACCAAATGGATGCCTTGACTGGGTTTCAACATTCGGGGGGCTTGGGGGTTGTCCATTGCCAATACTTGGTCGGCAAATACGCCGGTTGCATTGACAATCATTCGGGCTTTGATAGGGTATTCTTGCCCACTTTCGCTGTCTTGGGCAAGCAAGCCATTGAGCCTTTGGTGGGGGTTTTTGCTAAGATTGACTACCGGAAAATAATTTAAAATTGTGCCGCCTTGTTCGGCAATGGTTTCGGCGAGATTGACTGCCAAACGAGCATCATCAAATTGTCCGTCATAATACACTACTCCCCCGTTTAGCCCTTGGGCTTTGAGCAAAGGGAGCTTAGACAAGGCAGTTGGGCGCGATACGATTTGCGAAGGCAATAAGCCCAGCTTACCGGCGAGGGCATCATAGACTTTCATTCCGATTCCATAAAACCATTTTTCGTACCAGCGATATGCCGGAATCAAAAAAGCTTGGTTTTTGACTAAATGGGGGGCATTTTTTCGCAACAAGCCACGCTCTTGCAAAGCCTCGCGCACCAAATTGATATTGCCTTGTGCCAAGTAGCGCACCCCGCCGTGTACCATTTTGGTACTTCGGCTGGAAGTACCCTTGGCAAAGTCGTATTTCTCCAAAAGCAGGGTTTTATACCCGCGAGTTACTGCCTCCAAAGCCGTACCCAAGCCGGTAGCTCCCCCTCCGATAATGACAAAATCCCAAATGTCGGTCTCTTTTATTTTTTGGAGCATTGCCGCACGATTCATAATTTTTTGCTTAGTTTATATGCTATTATTTATTTTCAATTAATTGATAATCAAATGGTTAGCCTAAAATATTTGATTATCAAAGCCTAAAAATAAAAATTAACCTTTAGAAGCCCACACAAAACACCTTTTTTCTTTTTGGGTCAGCAATGATTAAAAAATTTGGATAATAAAAAATTGGTTCTTCACCACTTTTCAGGAGTGAAAATCTTTTTTCTGAAATTTATCAATTTCAGTGATTCTGAGCGAAGCGAAGAATCTGAAACTCTTG
>JALONJ010000158.1 GCA_025455045.1 Microscillaceae bacterium
CTCTCGCTTTTCAGTGATTCTGAACGAAGTGAAGAATCTAAAGCGTTGATTATCAAGAGTTTCAGATTCTTCGCTTCGCTCAGAATGACAAAATTGTCGAGTATTTTTTCTACATTCCTGAAAAGTGGTGAAGAACCAAACACTTCAAATTGAAATATAACTATACAATACTATTTTCACTTAAATACGCTAAGGCGCAAAGTACTGGTAATCAATGATTTATCATTCCGTGGAGTTACTTGTGAGGGCACAAGCAACGGCGTAGAAATACCAAACTCGGAACTAGAAACCTTTAAAACCGATATCTAAAGTTGATACCAATATTACGCGTATCGCGTCTTACACTCGAGGTTTGATTAAACGTAGTAAATTGAGTATAAGTATTGTTGTTGCCATCGGTGATTTGGCGATTGCTCTGCCCAAACGAAGTACTACCAAAAATCAATGTATAAAACATATCGCGGACATTGATGCCAATTCCTGCTTTGTTATTCCAAAGGTTTTTGTTGATACCCAAGCCTATGGCATAGAAACCCAAACGCTCGCCTTGCGCTACGGCTTGGGGCGAATTATAAAAAGCATTCATTTGAATCCGCCAAGTTTTGGCAGGCGTAAAATTGAGGCTTCCGCGCAAGTTCCAGCTACTTACCGTGCTATTGATATTTATTTTCAAATCTTCTGCCATTGGTCCACCTTCAATGATGGTACGGAAAAACGAAGCACTAGCATTCATATTAAACCATTTGGTGATTTCGGCGGAGGCTATCATTTCGGCACCGTAGCTATGCGAAAAACCAATGTTGATGGGGCGATTGACAAATACTTGGTTTTTTTGCTCCTCGCTCAGGTTCAAACCATTCAAAAAATCGGAATCTTCAGTGCCAATCGGCAAGCTTAAGCGTTGAACCAGATTGGTACGATAACGATAAAATAAATTAGGATTGATAGTAATTTTATTCCAAAATTTATTGTAGCCCAATTCTACCACATTAATCAACTCAGGTTGTAAATTGGTATTGCCTAAGCGAATATTGAAAGGGTTTGAAATATCACGGAAAGGATTGAGGTCGCCAAACCCCGGGCGGTCAATGCGGCGGCTGTAGCTCAATTTGATAAACTCGCTATTTTTTTGATTAATATTGTAAGAAATCCGCGCCGTTGGGAAAATATTGAAATATTGACGGTCAAAATTTTCCTTTTGATTTTCGGCAGTCAAATTGCCCCCATACCACACTTGCTCGAAGCGCAGACCGGCACTATAATCAAATCTACCCCATTTGCTTTTGTAGGCTACATAAGCGGCTTGTACATTTTCATCATAACGATAAGCATTGTTGATAAGGGTATTAGGTTCAAGAACTTGAGTCTGGCGATTCAGTCGCAACCAATCGGCTTGCGTATCCAAAATCCGAATAATGCCTTTGTAGCCGGTTTCAAACAATCCGTTTTTGCCGACCGGGTGGGCGTAGTCAAATTGCATAGAGGTAGTGCTGTTGCGGCTGGCATTTAAGCCTTCTTGAATCAAGTTTGAAGGCAAATTGAGGATATTGCCATCTCGGTCAATGGCTTGGTTTACCAAATCTAAGGTTTGACGACCATCGCCCAAACTGGTCGTAATCGAAGCCAGCATTTCTTGGCGTTTTTTGGCAAATTCTTTTTTGTAATTCAAAGAAAACTCGTAATTATTGCCTTTGTCGATGGTGGTATTGTCTTGGTTATTGCCCAATCGGAAGCTCCGGTCATTGACCGCTACTGTACGCGAGCGCAAGGCTCCGGTACTTTCAAAATCGCGGAAACCGTACATCGCTTCAAAAGTAATGGATTCTTTTTCACTAAAATAATAATCAACTCCGGCGCGTATATTATGAAACTGCCCAACCGTCCGATTGTCGCGGGTTTGGTTCAAATAAGTGCGGTCAATGTTGTTGGGGTCTAAATCGGTATAAGTATCGGTGTATCGCTCGGTAAGGTCTTCGCCCAAGCGTTTGTCCAATCTACCAAAATAACTGGCAAAAAAGTTCCATTTCTCGGTACGGTGATTGATACGCCCACCCAAGCCGGTGCGCCAGCGATTGGCGATATTGAAATTGAAGTTGCCGTGTGTACCCAATTGGCGGTCGCGTTTGAGGCGAATGTTAATCAGCCCGCCTACCCCATCGGCATCAAAACGTGCCGAAGGATTGGTGTTGATTTCAATGCTTTCAATTTCGTCAGCCGAGATTTGGTCTAAGCCACCGCCCATACCGCCGCCGCCCATACCGCCCATACCCATCCCACGTCCGCCCCCGCCGCCAAAGCTTGAGTTGCGTCCATTGATAAGTATATTAGGATTGCCACCTCGCAAAGTTACCCCGCCATTGGCATCTACTTGTACTGAGGGGGCTTGTTGCAATACATCGGCGGCAGTGCCACCGGCTTGAGTAGGATTTGCCGAAGGCGTAATGACTATGCCATCGGGGGTAGTTTGAATAAACTCGGCTTTGCCTTCTACCGTGATTTCGGCAAGTTGTTTGGAGTCTTCGTTTAATTCAATTTTTTCTAAACGGGCATTCGGACCTTGTGGCGTGATGGTAATGCCGGTAAGCGTGAGTTTTTGATAACCCACAAAAAATATGGTCAAGTCATAACGTCCAAATTTAAGATTATCGAGTACAAACTCGCCTTTGGTGTCGGTTACTACGCCTTTGACCACCGTAGAGTCGCCGCTACGTTTGACCACTACATTGGCAAACTCCACCGGCTGGGCTTTAGATTTGTCCAACACCCGTCCACTGATTTTGCCCACGCCTTGCGCCCAAACCAAACTTGGGCAAATGAGTATAATTACAAAAAATAGTTTAAAAAAAAGCTTAATTCGTTTCATTTTGAAGTGTTTATATGGAATAAGTCGAATTTTAAGATTATGTTTCCAAAACTAGGACTCGATTCTGAAGTAATTTTGTAGATAACATTTTTTTAACAAGTTGAATATGAATAATTTGGTTCTTCACCACTTTTCAGGAGTGAAAATCTTTTTTCTGAAATTTATCAATTTCAGTGATTCTGAGCGAAGCTAAGAATCTGAAACTCTTGATAATCAACGCTTTAGATTCTTCACTTCGTTCAGAATCACTGAAAAGCGAGAGCTTTTCAGAATTCAATGGAATTCCCAAAAGCAGAAATGTAGCAAGGATAAAAACTCTATCTCATTCAAAATCGCTTCAATATTCCTAAATTTGCCTAAATGTCGATGTTTATTAGTTGAAAATATATTAACTAACTGATAATCAATCACTTATAAATATTTTAAAACTTTAAAAAAATGAAAATAGTCAGAATCTCGATTGGTTTTTTTGCCGAGTCGCAAACCGACCAAGTAGAACAAATGTTGAACAATGAGTTCAAAAATTCGCTCATTCCGACAATCCAAAAACTGCACGGCAATGTGAGTTATGATGTAGGCATCGATCGGCAAAAATACGCAATGACCAATGTAAGTGTTTGGGAAAGCCTTGAAGATGCAATGCAAATGGCAACTTTGCCAGAAATGCTCGCTATGCGCGAAGTGTTTGAATCTTTGGGGATTCGTTTTATCGACATTACCAATTACCAAGTCTTGTGGGAGCTACCTTAAAAAAATAGCTTCCCCACTTTTTAGGAAAATTGTAACGCCGGCTGTCTAGCCTGCCCGCGTAAGTGCGTTTAGACTTAGCATAAGGTGAAAACTTCCTGAAAATTGTAACGCCGGCTGTCTAGCCTGCCCGCGTAAGTGCGTTTAGACTTAGCATAAGGCGAAAACTTCCTGAAAATGGACAAATAATCAAAAAAATAACTCCACCACTTTTGCCGGAAAACCATATTTTGCTGAAAATATATCCATTTCAGTCATTCCTTGCTTTGCTCAAAATGACCAATAAAATCTTTTTATTACTGAAAAGCAGTAAAATTCTAAAAAAATTAGCATTTACCAATATTTTTTAATTAATTTGATAAAAAATAAACCATTATGCAAACATTCTTTGATACACTTTTTGCGCAATTGCAACAAGCCGGCTGGCAGAGGGCTGACCCCAACCCCTTCCGCGAAAAAGTAAGCCACAATGCCCAAGTCTATTTTACTTATCAATCTGCATTGAATACACATTGGGGAATTTGCGCGTTTGATGAGCCAAAAATGCTCAAAATTCGTTTGTCGGGGGCTAATTCATCTTCGCCCAATTGGTTGCAAATAGATTTTGAACAAGATACCGAAGTCTTTGCCCAAGTTTTGATTGCCCAACAAGACCAAGTGCAAGCCGAAAATTATTTTGGTTTTTATTTCCAAATTTCGGCAGTGGTCAAAGCCACGATTTTGGCTTGGGAGCAATGGGAGAGCAACTATCGCTAGTTCTATTATGTAAAGCCTTTATGAGAAATTTTTTTATATTACTTTTCTTGGCAATTATTACTATTTCCATTGTGTTTTTCAATGGTTTGGACAATCGCTTGGGGCGTTTAAAGGCAGAAGCTCGGTTTGTCGCCGTGCAGTTTTTTGCGCAAAACTGCCCGGACTGTCAAGAACTCAATCACAAAATGCACAAAATTCATTGGCTTTTTGGGCGCAAGCCCATTGTGTTTCTTCGCTACGACCTCAGTACTCCGCAAACCATAGCCCAATCCGAAACCCAGGTACAACCGCCCAACCTCCGCCAAGCAATTCGCCAGCACCAACGCCGCCAAAGTGTCGTTTTATTTGACCTCAAAACCCAAAAGCCGGTACTTTATCTCACTGCCAAAGATGATTTATTGCAAATGGAAGCCCAAATTAAGCGTTTGTTGGGGGAATGATTTTTTAATAACTAACTGATTATCAGTTGTTTATCAATCAAACTAGGTTCTTCACCACTTTTCAGGAATAGTCAAATTCCGCGATAGCTCTTAATCGGAAAAACTCAAAATTGAGAAAGCCATAAGCGCGGACCAACATAACCCAAAAGCGGACTACTGTGGCATTTTTTTAATCCATTCGCTAATCAATGCTGCGCCTGCTTGATGAACCATTTTGCGACCCAATTCGGGCATCATCACGCCCGGGTCGCCGGATTCCATCCGATAAATGAGCATCGACTCTTCGGGTTTGCCCGGTACAATACTATATAAATAGTTTCCGGCTCCGCGACCGGCGGCAACCGGCGGTTTTTGAATACCCAAAGCGGTAAGATTAGTTTCGTGAATGTGCAAATGCAAACCGGTGGTACTTGCCGGAGCATTGGGCTGGTGGCAATGCCCACAATTGATATCCAAGTAGGCACGCGCGCGAGCTTCCAAAGTGCCGGTTTCGGGCTTGTTCCAAATCGGAAACTTCGGAACTTGTTGAAAATCAGTGGGTAAGCCTTGCAAAATTCCTAATTTTTGCCAGTAAAGCAGTTGATTGGCTTTGCCTTCGGGATAGGCAAAATCTCCGTTCAACTGGCGCGCCGAAGGACCAATAGGTATCATTTTTTCGTTCCGGTTGTGGCAACCTTTGCATTGATTCATATTCGGAATGGCGTAGTTGAGACTTTGACTAATGCCTTCTTCATCTAGCCAAGCGATGTCGCGGCGTTCTCCGGCAATCTCGAGGTAGGCTTCGGTTTGGGCATCATTCCACACATAAGGTAGGGCAAGCCAGCCTTCGGATTCGTGGATTAACAGTCTGGTTTCCAGTATTTTACGACCTTTGGCTTTATCTCGAGAATCATTATCATAATAAAAATTTTTAATCAATATCGTGCCTATCGGAAAGTCAAAAACCTCCTGCGCATTGTAAGTAATTTTGGCATTTTTGGGTAGTTTGACAAAGCGGGCTTTGTGGGCATAATCCGAAAACAAAGGCGTATTTAAGTCATAAGGAATCACCCCTTTTCGGGGTTTTAAATCTGCCATTTTGCCTTCAAAAAAACCATAATCCGATAGTTTTTCTTTCCATTTGGCAGTTTGAGCCGACTTAGGAATACCGGCAATGGTGAGCAAGTAAATCGCTATTGCTAAAGCTAATAAGTGTATTTTTTTCATAATCAATTGATAATCAAATACTTACGTGATAATATTTAGGATATTAATCCAAATTTTGATTAAATTTAAAAAGTTTTGTTGTCAAAAAAAATACTCAAAGCGATTAGCATATCCATTTTGTCTTGCTAGAGTGGATAAATAAGTGAGGTGTATAGATTAACAAAACGCACATTTTTAATAAAAAAACCCCGCCATTGGCGAGGTTTCAAATTGAATCAATTGGGATTTTCTAAAAGTTTTTATTGGATTTATTTCAAAAACTTAGCCGTATAAACCGTGCGATTTGCCCACAAGCGTAGGATATAAACCCCGCGTTGGAAGTTTTGGGCTTGTTGGTTCAAAGTTGTTTGTGCTTGTTGCCAAGCCAGTTCATTCTCAAATACGGTTTTGCCTTGGGTGTCTAAGATCTGGATTTTGACCGGCGTATTATCTGCCAAATTTACATTCAGATTGATTTTGTCTTGAATCGGATTAGGAAATACTTTAAATACTGAATTGTTATCAGCACTTTCGGCAAATACCACCCGACTATAATTATAAGCACCGGTTTTGTCCACTTGCTTGAGGCGATAGTAGCTCGATGTGGTAAAATCGCGGTCAATCCATTGATAATCAGTTATTTGTCCTAACCTACCTTTGGCATCAGCCCAGCCTACAGCTTGAAAACTTATGCCATCGGGGCTTTTTTCAATGCTAAAACCCTGATTATCAACTTCTTCGGTGGTTTGCCAAGTGATTTTGGCTTGGTTAAGTCCATTTTTCTCGACTTTGAAAGCCACCAAACGCACCGGCAAAGGCAAAGAAGCACTGCCAACTGTCCAAGTCGAGAAGGCGGCTTGAGCATCGTCAGTTTCTAAAACATTGGGTACAGGAGAAGTAGCATCTACGATTGTCCAATTAGTACCTACCGTGTAGCGAAACATTCGGTCGATATCATCTATGCCTAGTGGTGTGTCATTTACATCTTTTTCGCCAAATTCTAGGGCGACTCGAGTAGGGTTAGCCGCAACACTGACCGAGCTAAGCATAAATGTTTTGCGTATGCCTACGCCCGACCCAGAGTAGTTATATCGCCTCACAGTCAAGTCATTGTAAGAAGCAACCGAACTCGCCAAATACACGCCCAAACCCGCAATTTCGTTGGCGGGGTCAAAGGCTGTCCCATCTGCATTGACCGTTTGGTTATTGATTTCAATATAACCGCCCGGGTTGGCATCTACCAAGCCCACGCTCTTATCCATAATTACAAAACCGTTGGCAGAACGGTCTTCCACAATCCTTGCCCCGTCTGCCAAAAACATATTTTTTTTATTCAAATGAATATCGCCACTTTGTACCTCAACCAAATGATTGATATTGACATTTGCCAATAATTTCAAATCATCAGCTCCTTGGCTGTTTTGAATCAAAGTATAAAAGGTAGTTGTGCCAACGATGTTTTGGGGGGCAATACCATTAAAAGTAACCGAGCGCGAAGCCGGAACAAAATTACCGGCATTGTTCCATTGACCTTCTAAAACCAAATCGCCGCCGGATTTATCTGACAAAGACAACTCACCATTCAATATCAAATCCGCTTTTATAGTCAGGGTGGCAGTCATATCATTTGCATCTGAGGCACCAGCGATTGTGCCGTTCATTAACAAAGCAGCTCCGGCATCAATAGTCAAATCATTGGCAAGTTCTACTGCGGTAGCCGGAGCTAAAGCTCCCAAATTGAGCTTGGTGTCCGTAATTTGGACATTGTAAGGATAGCCTGGGTCGGCAGTACGACTCCATTCCACTCCGCGATTATACACCGCTGCCCCACCTACATTGTACTTCAATAAAGAACCAGAGCCATAAGTGGGCGGATTGCCAACCACGCGCGCCGAAGTAGATTTAATGTCCAAAATACCATCAATTTGGGTCAAATAAATTCCGCTATTTTGCCCAAAGTCAATATTGCCCGATTGGAGTTCGACGGTAACGTTGCTTTCAAACTGCAAAGTTCTATCATTGGCATTGACTACAGTTTTATTACCATTGAATATTACTCTACCCGAAGTGCCGACGATGCTCCGATTGCTTGAGCCATTCGTACCACTCACATAGATATTACCACCATTACCCGAAAGGGTGATGTTTGCCCCTAACAAAAAAAGCCTACCTGCATTGTTAATTTGTAAAACTTCGCCGGTATTGCCCGAAACAGAAATATCATTCACCACTGTCACATCATTAGCGGATTTATTAATTATCAAATAAGCAAAAGTAGTAGCTCCATTGATGCTTTGCGCGTTAGCCCCTTGAAAAAACACGGCTCGTCCATTGGCGTTGAAAGTGCCGTTGTTGGTCCAATTGCCGTTGATGAATAAGTCGGAGCCGGCATTTACACTGGTCATATTTAAAGTGCCGCTACTTCCAATAGTTAAATCTCCCCCTAAATTACAATCATCATTTACCTCGCCAAGATTGACAGTACCTTGATTGATAATTAAATTACTAATAACCCAATTCCCACTTGTGCGGGTAAGTGTATTGCCGGGTGAATCCATCGTAAAATCATAAACTGCTACCGCACCAAAACTTGGGGGATTAGCGGTGTAGTTAAAAACAAAGCAATTTCTACTAAAAGGTGGAATACTACTGCTATTATTTGTGGAATTAACGATAAAATATCGCTGATAGCGAGCCGATGTACCAATATTATTCGCTATATTATCACCCGGCATTTGTCCATAAACAAGTCCTGAGCTGGTAGTTACATAGCCAAACCAAGCAAAAGAAGCAGGACGACCACCCATTGCCGACCAAGGAATGGCAATTTCGCGCAAATTAGAACCATTGTCCGAATAAGTACCAAAGCCAGTAGTTGCACTTGACCAGCCATTACTGCCATTGCTTGTCCGAAACTCACGATAATCGTTTTTAACATACATTACCAATTCGGCACGAAAAGGAAGTTTTGCAAAATTGGTGTTGTCATAGCCTTGTCCCACATTAGACCCGTTGCTGTCATTACCACTACCAATCACAGGGGTAGGGTTAGTATCAATATATACGACCATTCCCTCGCCTCTATTGGCATTGGTAACGGCGATATACAAATTGGTGGCATCCCAAGTCATAAACCAAGTTTGCCCACCTACAGTTTGCTGGTTAGAGCCATTGGTATGAATTCCATATTCATTAGTACCAATACTTCCATTGATAGTAGGCGTATTAAACTGGGCTTGGACAGATAAAGGAAAAAAACAAACACTGAACAGGAATAAAAGATTTTTCAGCAGATTATGCAAGGATAACCCGCGAGAGTAGGCATTTTTCATACGCATTAATTTTTTTTAATTCAAGATGTGTTTTAAGGCTTTGTTAATCAATGTAATTTTCAAATTCGACAAAAAAACGATTATAAATTAATGAGATATTACTAATGCACTGATAACCAAATGATTATGAATTGATTTAAGAATGTTGAATGTGAATGGTTTTGAAACTGATGGGTAAAATTAAGTGATTTCAAAATTTAATCCAATGGCTAATTAGCCAAATTATTTAATTTTCTACAAAAAATGTACTAATTTTGTATCTTTATAAGAATCCTTGCGTATAAGGATTTTTTTTGGAGTGATAAATTAATAATCGAAAATCAAAAATATCATAACTATCTGATAATCAAATAGTTATGAACTTTGTTTCTCCTTCCTTATTTAACAAATGTCGGAAGGTGTAAAATTTTTTTTTATACTTTATCGTTGCTAGGTAATGAGTAGTGAATAATGAATAGTGAAGAATTTTTAATTACTTGAAAATCAATAGGTTATTAAAAGATATTGGTTCTTTGCGCCTTTTTCAGGGGTTTTGTCATTCCGACCATTATCAAGCAAAAGGGCGCATTTCAAATTTACGCATTTCTTTTGCCTCACCCAACCCTCTCCGAAGGAGAGGGTGATAGGTAGTAAATTTGAAATGCGCCCAAGCAAAATGAATATTTTGCGAAGATCCCGAGCGAAGCTCTGAGGAATCATAAATTCAGTGAGGAACAGCTACGGATTCCTCCCTTCGGTCGGAATCACTGAAATTGATAAATTTCAGAAAAAATGATTCCTGAAAAGTACTGAAGAACCTTATGGTAATTTACTAAAATCCAAGAAACAAGGAACTAGAAACCCGAAACAAGAAACTAGGAACTAGAAACTAGGAACTAGAAACTAGAAACTAAGAATTAGAAAAAATAGGTGTTGTTTTCAGAAGTTTGAATCAAAATATATGCTTTCGCCCAAAAATGCCTTAGGTATTTTTCTTTATGTCAATGTAGTCAGTTGGCTCCTTTTGTTGGGCATCAAACTGATTGCTTTTTTCGGCTTTAGTGGGCAGAATATCAACAATGTCAATTTTTATCTCAAGGGCTTATTGCTCAACTTTTTTTTGCTGGCGATTTTCTTCTACTTCAGCTCCCGAGTCGAGAAACTTAAGGAAATAGACTTTGTCGAATTGCTTACCAACCTGTTTGTAATGGGCTTGATAACCAACACTTGCTCATTGATTATTCAGTTTATCAACTCAACCCTCGAGACCCCGCCGGTCAATGAAAACAGTGCGTATTTAATCAATATTTTTTATCATCTCAACATTGGTTTGGTGGCGATTTACCTTACCCAAGCCTTTTTTTATTGGAAAAAAATGATTTTGCACCAAGTCAATGAAAATCTACTCAAGACTTGGAATGCCTTTGAATATATTTTGCTCATCAGCTTGTTGTTCAATTTTTTTGAATTTGATTTGAGTCATTTGCCGTTTAGCGTGGCTTTGGCGGTTTTGCTCATATTGGGTTTGGTCTTATCGGTCAATCTCAAGTGGGTTGCCTACCTCAATTCCAAAGAAAAATGGCAAAGTATTTTGTTGTTGTTGTTTATTGCGGTTTTTGCGTATTACTTTTTTTATACCGTTATCAGCCACACTTACAATCCTTATTACACCACCCAATTGATGCACAGTGTGTATATATTGGCAATGTTTGTATTTGTGATTTTTTATAGCATATTTTCTTTGTTGGTTATTTTGTTCAATTTGCCCACGGGGGCGGTTTTTGAGCGCAAAGTGGAAGAAATTATCAATTTTCAACGCTTGGCGCAGTCGCTCCAAGCCGGTGAAGACGAAACCCACGTATATGAAGTGCTTTTGGATAGTGCGGTCAATTCGGTAACGGCTGATGCGGCTTGGCTCGAAATCAAAGACGAACAAGGGCATATTCTCAACACCATCAACCGTGATATTGACCTCTCAACCATTGAGCATATTCGCCGCTTGATTCGCAAAAACCGCCTCATTCGCATTGTCGACGATACCTTCGCGCGCAACCAAGCCAAACACGACCCCCTTACCGAATCCTTAGCCGAGTACGATTTTGGGTCGATTTTGACGGCTCCGTTAGTGGCCAATGAAAAATCATTGGGTTCATTGACTTTGCTCAAAAAACTAAAAGATGGTTTTGACGAAGAGAAAAAAGAGCTTGTTCACACTTTTGCCCGTCAAGCCAGCCTTTCCATCGAGAACTTCCGCTTGCTTACCAAAACCATTGAAGCTGAACGCTACAAAGAAGAACTCAAAATTGCCCAAAGAATCCAAAAAAGCCTTTTGCCTATTCATTTCAATGCCACCGAAAATTTTGAAATCGAGGGTTTTTCGGAATCAGCTTATGAAGTAGGTGGCGATTATTACGACTTTCACCAAACCAAACAAGGCAAAATCATCATCATTGTGGGCGATGTATCGGGCAAGGGAACAACTGCCGCCTTCCACATGGCGCAAATGAAAGGTATCTTCCAAACTTTGGTGCAAATGGAACTCAATGCCGAAGATTTTTTGAGCCTTGCCAATCAAGCCCTCAGTAATTGCCTTGCCAAGTCTTCGTTTATGACGGTTACGTTGGTAATGATTGACACCCTCACGCGCGATGTGGAAATTGCCCGCGCCGGACATTGCCCTACTTTGTATTACAACGCCAAGGCAAAGCAATCCATTTATTTTCAAGGCGATGGCTTGGGGCTAGGCATTATTCGCAAAGGCGATTATCGCAACTTTTTGGCTACCCAGTTTTTTTCCTGCGCCAAAAACGACCTCCTCCTGCTCTATACCGATGGCATTGTGGAAGCAAAAGACGAGCAAGGCGAGGAGTTTGGCTATGACCGCCTCCAGACTATCTTAGACACCCACGCCCAAGCCGAACCCAAGCATATCATCGAGAAAATAATTACTGAACTCGACCACTTCCGCGCCGACAACTATATGCAAGATGACCATACGTTGGTGGTGATTAAGTGCAAATAAGTTAAGTAATGAATAGTGAATAATGTAGAATGAATAGTGATTTAATTACTTGATAGTCAATAGGTTATCAAAAAATATTGTCCGTATTATTTGTTCTAGTTTCTAGGGCGATGTGGCTGAGTTAAGAAAGACCGTTTTTGGGACAAGTACAATTCCAAAAAAATTTTATGATTGATATATGTCATTCGCCTTTGGCAAATGACAGCGCATATACAGTTAAGTGAAAACCCATAACTATTTGATTGTCAATAATTTATAATTATATAATCCTTGGCTTACCGGCATTGCCCGCCGAGAGACCGTAGGGTTGTTAAGTTCTATTTTTGAGCCAAATTTTATTCGCCGTTAGACCTCACCCCCTGCCCCCTCTCCTACTGAGAGGGGAAGATTTAGTAAGCCCCCTCCGCCAAAAGCGGAGAGGGGTTTGGGGTGGAGTTGCATTAGCACTTAACAGCCCTTGCCGAGAGACCGGGGTTGGGCTTGGGGCTAAAATCCCAGAAGAAGCATATTTTTTTGATTCAAATGCAAAATCCATTTTTATTCTCGAAATTAAAACTTAATTTGGCAATTCTTGTAAGCAAAAATCAAAGCGAGGCTGAGTCAATGCCTTGCCAATTTGTATAAAATATTGATAATCAATTTATTACCTTATTCACTTAGCCGATTTTATGGACAACGACAACAATCTCGAGTTAGACCGCCTCTTTTTTAGAGCCGACAACGAAATCAAAGATGGTAATATTGTAGATGCCTACGACACGCTCACCTATATCATTGAACAAGACCTCGAGTACGGCAAAGCCTACAATCACTTGGGTTGGATTTATGAAACCAAATACAAAGACTACCCCAAAGCCGAAGAGTGTTATAAAATGGCAGTCAAATATAGCCCCGATTATGTAGCCGTGTATTTGAATTATGCTATTTTGCTCTCTACCATTGAAAAATATGAAGAATTGGAAAAACTCCTCCAAAAGGCGATGAACGTCAAAGGCATCAATAAATCCAAAATTTGGAACGAATACGCCATTATGTACGAAATGCAAGGCAAATACGTCGAAGCCATTGATGCGTATAAAAAAAGTATTCAAACTTCTTTGGTAGATGATGAAGTAGCTCGTGCCGAGCAATCCATTGAACGATGCCGCAAAAAACAACGCCTCAACGAATTATAAACCTTCGGTTTAATTTTCTTTTTAAAAACGTAAGTATCTGATAATCAGATATTTACGTTTTTTGTTTTACCTTTATGAAAATTTTTTGCAAGTTTTTTAAGATTTTAACAAATTTAATGTTGGATAAAACATTTTTTTTCTACTTTTATCAGGAAAATCAAAAAATTTAACCAATATTAATAAAATTAAAATTCTTAGTGTATGAATCCAATTTCATTTTTGCTAAGTTTGGTTTTAATCGTTTGGATTGGAGTCGGTTCTTACATTTACACTTGTGTCTATTGGCAATTGTGTGATGGCTGGCGTACCCCAACCCAAACCGAAGTAAAATCCGAACCCGAAAAACAGCCCGAAGTCAAAACGCCTGACCCCGCCCCCGATACTGCCCAAAAAGAACCACCGGTAAAGCTGAGTGAAAAAGAAAAAGAAATCCTCACGGCTACGCATACGGTTTATTTTGCGCTGGGTAGCACTCAATTACTTGCTTCGCCCGAAACCGAAAAATTCTTTACCATTCTCAAAGAATATTTACAAAAGTCGCCTACGAGTAAAATTGTCATCACCGGGCATACCGACAATGTAGGCTCGGCAGAAAACAACCTCCAATACGGTAAAAATCGCGCCGAAGCCGTCAAAGCCCAATTAATTGCTCGAGGTTTGCCTACTGCCCAAATCATTACTGACTCCAAAGGAATGACTGTACCCATTGCCGACAATGAATCGGAAGCCGGTCGACAAAAAAATCGCCGCGCCGAAATTGTCTTTCAGCAATAAGTAGTTTTATGGTGAAATGGTGAAATGGTGAAATGGTGAAATGGTGAAATGGTGAAATGGTGAAATGGTGAAATGGTGAAATTAATGACCTCAAAAAGTAACCTAATATGCAATAACTTAATCACCAAAGTTCGGAAATCGGAACTAGAAACTCGGAACTAGAAACTAGAAACTAGAAACTAGAAACTAGAAACTAGAAACCCGAAACTAGAAACTAGAAACCCGAAACTAGAAACTAGAAACCCGAAACTAGAAACTAGAAACTAGAAACTAGAAACTAGAAACTAGAAACTAGAAACTAGAAACTAGAAACTAGAAACTAGAAACTAGAAACTAGAAACTAG
>JALONJ010000159.1 GCA_025455045.1 Microscillaceae bacterium
CCAAGCTATCGCTTGGTTCATTAATGCTCAGAATCACTGAAATTGATAAATTTCAGAAAAAAGATTTTCACTCCTGAAAAGTGGTGAAGAACCTGAATAGTTTTTTAATTGCTTGAAAACCAATGTGTTATCAAAAAAATGTACGCATTATTTTTTTCTTGTTCCTTACATACAAATTTTTCAAGTCTTGGCTTCGGAAAGGATATTCAAATCCAAAACAAAATTGGGAAGCACCTCACCGCCGTCAATTTTTTGGTCAAAACCTTTGACTTCATAGCTCAAATGGTCGTTTTCATAAACATAAACTTTTTCGTTTTTGAGGTCAATCAGCCAAGCCAAGCGACAGCCGTTACTCAACCAATCCAACATTTTGGGGTGGAGGGTTTCAAAATCATCAGAAGGCGACATTAACTCTAGCACAAAATCGGGGCAAATCGGGGCAAATTTGCTCTGTTGGGTTTTGGTCAGGGCTTGCCAGCGCGAAAGTTCTACCCAAGCTACGTCGGCGGCTTTCATAGAAGTATCGGGTAAAATAAACCCACCATTGAAGTCAAATACTTTTCCTAATTTATATTGGCGATTCCAGATGACAAATTCTGTTACTAATTCGGCATTTAATTCACTTGTTTTGCTTCCAGTAGGCATAATTATATAAATATTTCCAAATTTATCTCTTTCAAAATGCAGGGGTTGATTGACGGCACAAAAATCGAATAGTTCATCATCGGTAAAATGACGCACACTTGCCGGAATTTGCAACAACAAACCTTGCTCGCTAAGGTTATGGGCTTTAGTTAAAATCATATATTTAAAAATAAATGCTTGAGCATATTTAGTCTATCAATAGTTCAGACAGTTTCGGGTTTCTAGTTCCGAGTTTCGGGTTTCTAGCTCCGAGTTTCTAGTTTCTAGTTCCGAGTTTCTAGTTTCTAGTTTCTAGTTCCGAGTTTCTAGTTTCTAGTTTCTAGTTCCGAGTTTCTAGTTTCTAGTTCCGAGTTTCTAGTTTCGAGTTTTTCGTTAACTACTTGATAATCAGTTAGTTACACAAAATACTTAAATTAACGTAACCTGCTGATTATCAGTTACTTACAAAAAATATCCGAAGCATTGATATAACTATCTGATTAGGTATTGATTAAATAACTCGGAAAAGAACCTCCGCCTCTGGCGGAGCAAGGGGCTTAGAAACTATCTGCACTACGGGCGCATTTCAAATTTACGCATTTCTTTTGCCTCACCCTGCCCTCTCCGAAGGAGAGGGTGATAGGTAGTAAATTTGAAATGCACCCCTGCACTACTGTAATACAAACTTCTATATTTTAGCGCAAACAAACAAATTGCCGCAAGGCAAAGATTGAAACAAAAAAAGTAAAGATTTGAAATGTCGATAAAATTTTGATAAGTCTTAAAAAAATAATTATTTTCGAGTCTTGCCCAAAAAAATAAATTCTAAATAAGTGAGTTTACTTGGTTCTATCATTAATTTGGTAATCGAATCCAAACCCTAAGGGTTTTCAAAACCCTTAGGGTTTAAATAAACTTGAAAAAATACAAGGTTTTCCCCAATTTCACAATAGACCCAATTTCACAATAGAACCGTTTACTTTTTATAACTATCTGATTGTCAATTAATTATCATTTAAAATGAAATATTTTTGCTTATTGGTTTTTACTTTGATTTATTCTACTGCCTTTGCCCAAGTCCAAAAAGGAACGGTTCGCCTGCATAATTCGGGCAAAAAGCCCGTTAGTGGCGTTTTTATTGTGTTTAGTGAAGCCAAAGCCGCCGAATCGGACGTAAATGGTGTTTTTCGCTTGATTTTTTCGGGCAAAAAAGCCGGTGATTTGATTTTTAAAGAACGAATCCAAAAACAAGGCTATGAATTGGTCAATGCTAAAGAACTGGAGGTCAGCAAGATAAGTAGCTCCGAGCAATTTGGCGAAGATGTTATTTTGGCAGTAGCCGGTACTTTGGATGCCGCCAAAAAACAATATTACAACATCAGCGACCAAGCTCTCTTGGCTAATTTTGAGAAACAAAAAAAAGCCTTGCGCGACGAATTGCAAAAAGCTAAATTGAATCAAGAAGAATTTACCAAAAAATTTAATGCCTTGCAAGAAAGCTATGAACAACAACGCAAAAACTTGGACGACTTAGCCGAAAAATTTGCCCGAATCGATTTTGATGATACCGAAGTATTTTATAAGGAAGCTTTTGATTTTTATAAAGAAGGTAAAATCGAGGAAGCTATCAAAAAATTGGAAAGTGTCAATCTGATTAAACGTACCGAAAAACGCTTAGAAGAGCGCGAGCGCATCCGCCGCGCCGACAGCATCTTGCAAGCCCAAAAAGAAGCCAACGAAGCCGGTTTGCGCAGAGATATACAAGCCCTTGAATTACAAGCCGATATGTATGAACTGCAAAACAATATCTTGAAAGCCAAAGAGTTGTATGAGCAACTATACAAATTGGATAGCACCCATTTGGAAAGCCTCAATAAAATCGCCTTTTTTTATTATAAAAATAGCTTTTATCAATCGGCTATTCGAGTATATACCAGCTTGATAAATCACCAAGAAATAAAAGAATGGCAAATCGCAAATATTTATAAAACCTTGGGCGAAATTTATTCGGCTATCGGAAAACAAAACGAATGTCTGAGTTCTCATAGCAAAGCCCTTGAAATGTTTTTAAAATTAAATGAAACCGAGGCTAATTTATCTTATAAATCAAATCTCGCCTTGGCTTATCAGAGCTTGGCATATATCTATGGCAATATGGCTAACACCCAAAAAAGATTAGAATTGTATGAAAAAGGAACAAAATTATTCCAAGAATTGGCGGAAAAAGCTCCCAAAGATAACGAAATCAAATTTTACTTGGCTAATTCTTATGATTTGTTGGGTAATCACTATATCGAGACCGGCAACTTAACCAAAGCCTTTGAATTGTATAAGCAAGCCAATACGCTCAACTTACAATTGTCGCAAGAATTTCCCCAAAGTTTTGATTATAAAAAAGGGGTGGCACTTTCGTTTTTAAAATTGGGTAATTGTAATCTGGCAATGGGCAAAATAGACCAAGCCCTGGAAGATTATCAAAAAAATCATTTTATTTTTGATTCTTTGCATCGGGAAATGCCCAATTTTTTGGAATTTAAGGACAAATTAGCCCTCGCCAATGCCAAATTGGGCGATATTTTTCGCGCCCGAGAAGATTTTAAAAATGCCCTGACTTATTACCAAAAATTCAATCAATTGGAACAAGAATTATCCGAAGCCTACCCTGCCAATGTTTATTACAAGCAATACTTAGCTATTTCTTATCAATACGTCAATCTCAGCCACCGCAAGCTGGGTAACAAAGACAAACTACTCGGTATAGCTGAAAAAATGAACGCTTTGTTCCGAGAACTTCTACTCATTTATCCGCAAAATATCAATTTCAAAAATGGCTTGATTGCCTCCTATCAAGAAATAGGCGATGCCTATTTGGAAAACAAGGAGTTTGTCAAATCAACCGAAGCGTATAGCGAATTTCAAAAATTGATGAACGAATTAGCCACAACCAATCCCCAAAATATAGGCTACAAAAGCGGTGTGGCGATTGCCCACGGCAAATTGGGCGAGGGCTATCGCTTGGCAGGTAACTACCCCAAAGCTAAAGAAAACTTGCGCTTAGCCAAAAAAAGCTGGCAAGATTTAATCTTAGCCTACCCGCAATACGCTGATTTTCAGCAAAATATAGCCTTGATTGATGACCTTTTGTATAGAACCTACAATGCCAGCCAAGATTGGCAAGGGCAATTGGCACTAGCCCTCGAGCAAGCCCAGCGTTTGCAAGCCCAAAACCGCCCCCAAGCCGATTTAGCCGATGCCTACCACCGAGTAGCCCGTTGGGCATTATACACGCGCCAATTTGCCGAAGCCGAAAAATACGCCCGCTTAGCCTTAGCTACCGACAGTACTCTGGAATGGTTCAATACCCATTTGGCTTTGGCTTATTTGTTTCAGGGTAAATATGAAGCCGCCGAATCAATTTATAATCGCCTCAAAGACCAAGCCTATGACAAAGACAAAAAATACAAAGCGGTGTTTTTGAATGATTTGAAAGAACTGGAAGCCCTAGGCATTAGCCACGAAGATGTAAAACGAGTGCGGGCTTTGCTGGAGAAATGATAGGTAAACCAAATTTTTTTTATTTTTTCAATAAATAATTGATTATCAATGAGTTATGATAATTAATTTTTTTTAACAAAAAAAAAGCGATTTTGTTTTGAAATTTGAAAAATATTTTTTTCCTTTGTCTTATCAATGTTATCCAATAGTATCTTATCAACCCTTGGTTATATGCTACTTTCAGAGGCTAACAAAGCTATCAAACAATTGGCACTAGCAGTTTTTTGATACCTCAACTTTTATGAATAATATCAATTAAACCAAAATTCATTGCTGACAATGAAAAAGACTACCGCTATTTCTGCGCTATTTCTGCGCTATTTCTGCGCTATTTCTGCGCTATTTCTGCGCTATTTCTGCGCTATTTCTGCTTGAGCCAAGTCCAGTGAAAGCGCAATGGAATCCGGCAGGGGCTACCACCGCCCAAAACATTACTCGCTCGGGCAATGTGGGTATTGGTACTTCGGCTGCGCCCGGCAGTGCGCGTTTGATTATTCAATCGCCGGCTACCCACCTCACGATGGGGCAGTTTCGGACAATAGAAACTACCGCCGCTCGCTCTGTCCAAATCGGACGCTTCAATGCTACCACTGATTTGTTTACCCACTCGATGCATTTAGGTATTGGCTCATCTACTTCTACCACACCTAACATTCCTTATTGGACAAATAACGACCCGCTTGGTAAATTGATGATTGGTACAGATGGCTCGCCTACGATGTTGATTGATGGGATGAGCAATGGCAGACTGGGTATTAATACCCTTACTCCTCAAGAAAAACTAGATGTAAATGGGCAAGTGCGCTGGGGTACGGCGCGAGGCTTGCTCAAAACCGAACACGGAGCTTCGCTTGAGCTAGGCGGAAGTGGTACACCCTATCTCGATTTTAGCAATGATGCCACTACCGACTTTGATGTACGCCTTGCGCTTGATGGTGATGATATGCTTAATATCAAAGGTGGTAAAGTAAGAATTGGTGATTATACAACTGCTCCTACGGCGGCTGGATTTGCTGGTTATCAACTGTTTGTCAAAGAAGGCATCCGAACCGAAAAAGTAAAGGTGGATTTGCCTACCGGAATTTGGGCTGATTATGTTTTTAAACCAGATTATAAACTTCGCCCTTTGAGCGAAGTAGAAGCCTTTATCAAAACTAATCAACATCTACCCGATGTGCCTTCGGAAAAAGAACTGCAAGAAAAAGGCTTGGACTTGGGCGAAATGCACAAAATCCAGATGCAGAAAATCGAAGAATTGACTTTATACCTCCTTGAGCTAAAAAAGCAAAATGAAGATTTGCAAAAACAGCTAAAAGAAATAAAACAGAAAATTAACCAACAACAAAATGAAGAAAATTAATTCATTTTATCCAAGCCACCTGTTTTGGGTGGTTTGGGTAAGTTTACTATTCGGTTTAGGAGCGTGCAAGCAAGACCCCGAAACCCCTAACCCTTGCGCTGCGCTCAAAGCTACTAGGGCCGCTTTTGTGATTGAAGAGTCATTTGGGCGGGTTGTGCCTTGGAAATGGGATTATTATGCTACTGATACAGTTTGTCGGCTCATTATTCGGTTAAATCCTGTGGATTCTTCCGGCTTTTTTTATGAGTGGCAAATTGGCGCAGGTAAATACCAAAAGCGAAACATCGAGATAGAATTTCCCGAATCGGTACTAGGTACTTCTATCCCCATTACGCTGATTATGAAAAAAACGCCTAACCTCAGTTGTTTCCCTCAAGATGATGGCATTGATACGGTGCGTAAGTATGTCCATTTTTTGCCTGAAACTGAAACTTTGATTAAAGGCGAATTCACAGGACATTATGAAGATGTACCTAATGAGGAGTTTACGATATTGATCGATCCTAGTAGATATAATACAACTTATAAGAAAAATCAAATTTATATCAATAATTTGGTCAGGGGTTGTGATAGGTATTTTATCAAAGGCCTTGAACAAATCATAGGCTATCGGGAAATGGTATTTTTCGATGGTGCTGTGCCTAATTGTGAGTTACTGGCTGGAATAGCCAAATTAGCAACTAATCGCTCTGAATTACAAGTATTTTTCTATTATACAGATAGGTCAGATCCTAAATTACCTACCAAAACTCGTAGCTTTATTGGTAAACGAAAATCATAATAATTTTATGCGATTATTTCTGCTTATTGGGCTATTTATGCTGATTTTTCCCAGATTACTCTATGGGCAAGAATCTAATGATTTATTTATTGAACCGCCTGAATTGGAATATGCTTTCTTATCGAGTAGTGGTACTTTTAAGCACCAACTGCACATTTATTATGGAGATAATAAGCAAACTGAAGATTTTTTGGATAAGAATCCCCAAGCGAATCTTAAAGGTAAGTTAGACAGAACTTGGGAAATAATGACGGCTTTTCAATACCTGAATCGAAAGGGCTATAAACTTATCAGCTCCCATGCTTACGTTTTTTCTAGTGGTAGTACTATAACTACCTACATATTTGCTCGTTCTAAAATTCAATCTAATCCAAATGAAAACAAAAATAAATAAACTTATGGGTTTGTTGATGCTCTTAGTAGGGCTTATCAATCAAACCTACGGACAGACTCCTTGCCCACTCAACGGGGTAGGCGGCTTACCTATTAGTACCAAACCCGTACCTTATACTGGACCTCCCCAAGATTATAAAACCAATACTTGGGACTGGAAGCAAATCAATTTCCCAATTTACAAATCTGGTTATCCAGATTTTAGACCAACTGGAAATTTGTTTGATCTTCGCAATCCATATTACAATTTGGGGAATTTATACCTCTTTTATGCTTACAACGAAAACAGTGATTTTTACTCAGAAGATGGTTGGGAGTTAATAAAGCGTGATTTTGGCTACTTATATGGAGATAATAACATTCCCAATAATTATATCAGCAATGTAACCCAAAATAAATCCGTAGCCTACTTTATTTTGTATAATAAATATTCTAACATTTTAAGAGTACTAGCCACACTACCTACCCAAAATGGCATATCTGATTTTATTAATGTTAATTTAGAATTTGCCGATTTAACCAAATTATCAGGTTTATTTAACAATTATGGAAGACTTGCCCAAGCTACTGATCAGAAAACCATCAACAAAACAATGACTACAGCAGCGCGATTTCCGGCTGATAAATCACTACTTTTTTTTGCAGATTTTTTAATGGCTTATGATCCCTGTACTTGTCAATTTAATAGTGGTTTGACGGTAACTTTTACAACTATTCAAAGAATGAAAGTTGACATATCAGGTCGTTTATTAGCTACGGGTATCCCTATTTCTGATATTGTCGATGGTAAAGGTAGTTTTTATGGTGATGATAACCCTGAAAAATTCCTTACTTCAGTATATAGAGACGGATTTAATCCTGATGCAGGAATTCAAACTTATAAACGAATTGATGATTTAAAAACTGACTATATCAATGCCTATCAGAATCCAAGCGATAAAAATTTACTGGATAAATTTTTCAAAGCTGTTAAATTTGGGGCTTCCGTAGCAAAAATATTCTATTCCCCCACGGAAGCAGCTGAGGTAGTTTCAAATATTGATAAAGTTTATAAAACCGCTGAAGCCTTATCATCAGGAGCGGATTTCTTTTCTTCGGTTTTTGGCGAAAAATAAGATAGCAAGCAACAGCCTATAGTTATTCAAGGTGAGTTAGCTCTTAGTGGGGTAATTCAAAATTATCAGGCACAACAAGGCTTTGATTTTAGCATTATGAATCCAGGGAGTTTAGGCAGTCAAAATGCTCCAGAATTTCAACTGGTCAATGGCGGGGCTTATAGTTACCCAATGTATAACGAAGTATTAGGGACATTTGCTTTGATAGAAACGCCCAAAATAGAGAGCGAAACTGGGGCTTGGTATCTGTATGGCGGTTTGATGCATTATTTTTCTATGTTTAAGTTAGCTACCGATATCAAGTATGTCTTTAATCCGGCAGCAAGGGTTAACTTAGCCAATAGCAGACTAAAAGGTTCGGTATTTCTCAAAATAAACGGCCCGCCGGTTAGTAATCCAAATTATATTCGGAATTTAATTTATTCTCATACCGAAGCCGGAGGAATTACAGTTTACCGTACACCCTTTTTACCTTTAGAGTGTATAAACGACCTTGTTTTTGGTTTTGCCAATGACTATTCCACAGGTGGAGCACAGTATCTTTATTCAATATCTCAGTTTGTAGAAATTAACCTAAAAATAATCATTGACACCAAACATTTGGATAAAAAAGCGAATGGAAATCTTAATCGGTCTATGACTTTAATTACTTACCCACTAAATCATCAACCTATTTTTGTTGATCCTATTTTTCCTTTTCCTGCATTTTCACTTGCACCTGGAAATGCAGATGTTGCTTCTACTCGTAGTATTTCTACTACTCAGTTTAATAGCAATGAAAATCTATATACTTGGAGTACAGTAGATATTGCTGGAGATTTAACAGTAGTTAGTCCTAATACTGCCAATATTTATTCTACCGAGGAAATCAATGTGAATCAAGAAAGCACCATCGAGCCGGGCATTACTTTACAAATTGGCACAGCATTCACTTGCACCGGAAGTCCCACCCCATATAGTGGAAATATGACTACCTATTGTAATGGCACAGGTACACTCAAGTATCAAGCTAATGTACCCGCCCCCATAGCCAACCCGACCGATGACCTAGGGCAAGCCCAAATCGAGGAAAAAACGAGTTTTATTACTCAACTTGGCTCGGCTTTCCCCAACCCCACCGACCACCAAACTTATATTGTAGTACCCTACCAAATCGGCGAAAATGCCGTGGGGAGTGTGCGCCTGTATGTAAGCAATATGCTCGGCGAGCGCGTAGTGGAGTTGCTTAACCAGCCCAGCCACGAAGCGGGGCAGTTTAGAATAGAGCTAAATACCACCCACTTGGCAGCCGGAGTTTATTACTACACCCTCGAAACCGCCCAAGGCAAAGAAACCAAACGCTTGATGGTCGTGAAGTAGTTGATAAGGTAAGCTATTGATAATCAGGTAGTTATATAATACAACTACTTGATTATCAATTTTTATTCTTTTCCAATGCTTTCATAGCCTGTTTTTCGGGCAAACAACCGATAGACTGGGTTGTTTATCCAGTTTTTAATCTTTTTTCTTGCCTATTCCGCGCCAATTGCTTACATTCGTTTTTGAATTACCAAAGCCCTACGATGATGAAACACCTGTACTTTTCAATCTTGTTGTTCTTATGCCCCGCGTGGCTCTGGGCTACGCACATTGTTGGGGGCGAAATCCAAGTCAAGACCGAAACCAACGGACATCGGTTTATTCTCAATCTATATTTTGATGTCCGCAACGGCAATCCACAAGCCGAAGATGACAGTGTACAAGTCCATATTTTCAGCAAAACCACCAATCGCTTTGTCCAGAGTCTTTGGTTGCCTCGCACTTTTCGGGAAAATTTGGTATTTAGCAATCCGGTTTGTACTTCGGGGCAGGTGCAAACGCGGGTATTACGCTACTCGCGCTTGGTCAGTCTGAACCCCAACAATTACAACCAATCTACGGGTTATTATGTGGTTTGGGAGCGTTGTTGTCGCAATCATACCATCAACAACATCAACGACCCGGGGGGAGCCGGTATGACTTTTTATACCGAATTTCCGGCGATTCAGCTCGGGCAAGCCGCCTTTGTCAATTCATCGCCCGAGTTTTCTACGCCCAAAGGCGATTATTTGTGTCTAAATGAGCCTTTTACCTTTGCATTTGGAGCTATAGATGCCGATGGCGATGAGTTGCGTTATGAATTGGCAACTCCTTTCAATGGCAATAGTACCCGCAACAATCCGAGCAATATACCACCGATTGCCACACCCTACTTCTACGGTTTTGTGGTTGTTTGGTTTTTCCGCCCAAACCGCCATTCCTAATGATGGCTTACCCGATAGCCAATTCAAAATCAATCCCCAAACGGGGCAAATCACCGTCAAGCCCAACCTCATCGGTTTGTATGTATTTTCTATCATCTGTCGTGAATATCGCAATGGTACACCTATCGGTTTGGTCAAGCGCGATTATCAATTGATGGTCTTGGACTGCCCCAAAAACCAGTCGCCCTCCGTGCAGGCGCAAGTGGGTACAGCAAACGGGCAAGCAGTCTATTATCAAGAAAATCAGACCATTACCCTTGATGCCAAAACCAATAATTTGTGTTTCAAAATTTGGCTCAAAGACCCCGATCTCAATCAAAACTTGACTATTACCGCCGCAGGACGCAATTTTCAGCTTCGGCAAAATATCCTTTCGACTACGCAAGGGCGGGTGAGTGGCATCAACGATAGTTTGGGCGTAGAGGTCTGCTGGCCGCGTTGTCTTTTTTCACAAACCCTTGATAATCAGTTAGTTCCATTTGAGGTCAATTTAATTGTCCGCGACAATGGTTGCCCCAGTAGCAAAGCAGATACGCTTAAAGTCAAAATCATCGCCAACCCGATAGTCAATCATCCGCCTTTGGTCAAGACCAATGCCCAACTTGATGACAGCCGTAAGTATGACTACGTGATGGTCAAAAAAGTGTATGAAAGCTACGATTTTGATGTATTGGGCGAAGACTTGCTTGACAACGACCAGCTTGAACTTACCGCCCTAGGGCGAGGCTTCAACTTGGCAGATTTGGGAATGAAATTTAGCCGAGTCAGTGGCATTGGCACTATTCAATCACATTTTAACTGGGAAACGGTTTGCGATTACCTCACCGAGGCGCGCAATGAGTTTGTGATTGATTTTATTGTCAAAGACAAAAGCCTCTGCGAAGACAAAACCGATACCGTAAGCGTGTTGCTGGTCCTGAATGATGAAGAAATCAATCTTGATTTTTTGCCTGCCAATGTTTTTACCCCCAATCAAAGCGATGATAAAAATCGGGTTTTCAAAATTCCCGACCTTCCTGCGGACAATTGTTTGTATAGATTTAAAAATATTCAAATTTATAATCGTTGGGGTAACAAGGTGTATGAAAGCCCTCGCAAAGACTTTGAATGGAATGGCGATAATTCCCCTGCCGGCGCGTACTACTATCATATCAATTACACCCGAAAAATATATAAAGGGGTGCTAACTTTGATAAGGTGATTTTTTAAATGGTGAGATGGTGTAGAACTTCGGCAAAGTTTAAAACTTTGCCGAAGTTGAGAAGTAGAACAAAGTGAGTTTTTAAACTTTGCCGAAGTTGAGAAATAGAACAAAGTGAGTTTTTAAACTTTGCCGAAGTTGAGAAGTAGAACAAAATGAGTTTTTAAACTTTGCCGAAGTTGAGAAATAGAACAAAGTGAGTTTTTAAACTTTGCCGAAGTTGAGAAATAGAACAAAATGAGTTTTTAAACTTTGCCGAAGTTGAGAAATAGAACAAAATGAGTTTTGCCAGAAAAACCATCTCACCATTTTCACCATTCCACCATTTTCACCATCAAATCATTTTTGTATATTTGTAATTCACAATTTAAAGAAAATGCTTCAATGTTTTCAAATCAAGAAATTGGCAAAATATTATTTTTGGATATCGAGACTGTGCGCGGGGTAAAATCTTATTCCGAGCTATCGGAGGGAATGCAAGCGATGTGGGAAAACAAGGCACAATACATTCAAATAGCCGAACTGCCCGATGCAGAAGCCAAGTACTACGAGCGCGCCGGAATTTTTGCCGAGTTTGGCAGAGTGGTGTGTATCAGTTTTGGCTTTGTGTATTGGCAGCAAGACCAGCCAATGATGCGCATTAAGTCATTTTTTGGGGCTAATGAAAAAGAAATTTTGACTCAACTTCGAGAACTATTGGATAATAAATTTGCGGGCTGGCGACTCTGCGCCCACAATGGCAAAGAGTTCGACTTTCCTTACCTCTGCCGCCGTTTTTTGATTAATCAAATTCCAATTCCCAAAGTATTACAAATTCAAGGAAAAAAACCTTGGGAAGTAGCGCACCTCGATACAATGGAGCTATGGAAATTTGGCGACTATAAAAACTACACCAAGCTCGAGCTATTGTGCCATATTTTTGGCGTACCCACCCCCAAAGACGAAATGGACGGCAGTATGGTAAGTACGGTTTTTTGGGATGAAAACAATGCTGCCAAGATTGCCCGCTATTGTGAAAAAGATGTCATAGCCACCATTCAAGTGTTTTTGAAATACTGTTTACAAGATTTGATTCCTGAATCGCATATTCAAATTAGTGAGTAAAACTCCAGATTTTTGAATTTTCAAATTTTCAAAACCTCGAATTTATTTTATAAATAATTGATAATCAAGTAGTTATGAATTTTCAAATTTATGATTCTTCACCACTTTTCAGGAATGAAAAGATTTTTTGTCATTCTGAACGAAGTGAAGAATCTAAAGCGTTGATTATCAAGAGTTTCAGATTCTTCCCACGCCTTTGGCGGGTCAGAATCACTGAAAAGTGAGAGCTTTTCAGCAAATTGTCGAGTATTTTTTCTACATTCCTGAAAATTGGCGAAGAATCGAGTTTATTTTATAACTAATTGATAATCAAGTGGTTATGAACTTTCGGATTTGTGAATGTTCACATCTTTGCAGGAAAATTGTAACGCAGGCTGTCTAGCCTGCGCACGTAAATGCGTTTAGGCTGAGAATAAAGCTATAATTTCCTGAAAATGGGTAAGTAAGAGATGCAAAATAAAGTAACACTTTTAAAAATATAATTAACTGACATTACGCAAGCTCAAAATTTGGTTTTTAGATAATAATTACAGTTAGGTTTAAACGCCTTTTTTTCAGGAATTGGCAATTTCATAAAGATTTTTACTTTTAGTAAAAGTTCTTTTTGGGGCAATTTGCCAACATTACAAATGAAAAATAGTTTAAGATACCCCTAAAAAACGAGGATTTTGAATAC
>JALONJ010000160.1 GCA_025455045.1 Microscillaceae bacterium
TAAGAACCTCATTATCAATGCTTTATGTAAAACCCGATTCATAAAAATTCTTACAAATTAAATATTCGTTTAAAATTTCTATAGTGGGAATTTCTGGAATAATTCTGAACTTTTGTAAATCTTCAATTTGTATTATTTTTAGCTATCAAACAATATTTCAATTAATTCAATTTATATCAAATTTCCTCAAAAACAGTTACATATACGGTACAGAGTATTTTTGGAAAAATTTGAGTGTTTCAAATAGTTTTATTAAATTGTACTTTTCTAATAAAATAAAAAAATTACCTTAAATTTAAAAATTTGAAATTTCAGAAATTTGAAACTTCAAGCACTTATTTTATCCGCCAAAGACGGATTGAGGGGCTTTGGAGGTCAATCGCCTGATTTTTTTAATTCCCAATACCAACCCAAATTCTATGCCTATCACACTTGCCATAGCTCCGGCGATAGAACCATTGATGGCTACCGCCAAAAAATAGCCGCCTATCGAAGCCAAAATACCGGCTAATACCGCCAAAATGAGCATTTGTGGTAGTTTGTCAGTCAATAAATATGCTACACTTGCCGGACCCACCAAAAAAGCCACCACCAAAATCGCCCCCACCGATTCAAAAGACAATACAGTGGTAAACGAAACCGCACTCATCAAAGCATAGTGCCAAAACAGCGTAGAAATGCCCAAAGAAGCCGCAAAGGTTTCGTCAAAAGTAGTGATAAATAAACCGCGATAACCGATTTGAATAAATAAAACAATGCTCATCAACAATATACCCAAAACCCAAACTTGGCGCGGTATGGCGCGCCAGCCCAAATCGAGGGGTATGTAGGCAATTTCGCCATACAAAACACAGTCTTGGTCTAAGTCCACTTGCCCCGTAAAGCTCGAAATCAAAATGACTCCAATGGCAAACAACAAAGTAAAAGACAAGCCGATTGCCGCATCTAATTGCATTTTGCCTTGTTTATGCAAAGTTTCAATCAATAAAGTAATTAAAACGCCAAAAACCGCCGCCCCAATCAACAAGGTAATAGATGCCCGACTTTGGGCCAACAAATACGCAATGACAATGCCCGGCAATACTGCGTGCGAGATGGCATCGCCTACCATAGTCATTTTGCGCAAAACCAGAAAACAGCCCAATAAAGCACAACAACTAGCTACCAAAGCTCCGGTTAAGATAATCCAAAAAGCATCCATATATTTTATAATATCTTGATTATCAAATATTTGTATAAAAAACTAAGCCCTTGCTTTGGGTTTGGCACGTACCAAGACATTGATTTCATAGACCGTTTTGGTCAAAACAAAAAAGATAGTTGCACCCAAAGCCCAAGGCTGGGCTTCGGGGTTATGCACATCGTACAAATACCACACATACAACAAGGCAATGACAAAAATCGAGATTGCCGAACTCATCAAGCGCGTAGTTACATTCATTTCATCAATTACTTTGCCCAAACTTAGGTAAGAATTAGCCAATAAATACGCATAATTACCAAAAACTGCCACTACTCCTAGCAAAAACAAAGGCTCTTGATAAAAATTATACGGCAATAGCTCCAAACCGCAATAGGCAGTTTGGCGAATGATTCCCCAAAAATTGTCCAAATTTGCCAATTCAAAGCTCGGGTTGTAACGTTTGATTGCCGAAAAGCTTATCAGCCAAAGCTCCAGCAACCAAATTGCCCCCAATACTAAAAAAAACCAAGTACTCAACAAGGTCTTAAAAATCCAAGTGCCTACCCGATTGATGCGCCGACTCCGCCGACTGTCGAAACGAATGACAAAGATAAAATAAAACAAACCCAGCCCAATCAGCCAGCCACACTCCAGCCAATACAAAAACAAAAGCGACAAAATGCTCCATTGCCAAGCAAAAATCAATAAAAGTGGTATCAAATTGCTGGCAATTGTGGATATAAAAGCAAATGTCGGATAATTGGCGGAGAGTCTAAACATAGCGTTCAGAGTACAAATTCGGGATTAAAATAATTTATTAAAAGTCTGATAATCAGTTAATTAGGAACAATTACAAAATAAAGTAAACTTTTTAAAAACATAACCAATTGAAAATCAGGTAATTAAACAATTCCTAATTCCCAATTATTAATTCCTAATTCCTTACTAAAATACTTGCATCAAAATATGCAATACACCCCTGCAATTTGCAAGGCATAACTCGTAAATCAAAATCAGCGACAACAAAAAATGATGCACTCAACCTTGCGAAATATCATCGGAAAGCTCATTTTTATCATCTCTTTGATAAGGAAAATGGGTTTGCAGGGCTTTGCCGGTAGCTAAAATCGCCTCACTTAGCCCCTCGACAAAATGGGCGGTTTTGAATTGCGCGCGCATATTGTCTTTGATATTTTCCCAAAAGTTTTCGGCAACGAGGCGATTAATTCCTTCATCGGCAACAATGGCAAACTCGCGCTGAGTAGTTGCCAAATAAAACAAAACTCCGTTGCGCTGAATAGTATGGTGCATATTCAAATCTCGAAAAACCTCCAAAGCCCGCGCAAACACATCTTCGTGGGTTTGGCTCTCGACGTGGACTTTTATTTCGCCCGAAGTATGCTTTTCGGCGGTTTTAATTGTCTGAATAATTGCATCTTCTTGTGCAGTGCTAAAAAAACGGCGATTTAGAAACGGAATTTTCATAAATTTTTTGTGGATTATTTTTTTAAATAATTTATAAGTGATTGATTATCAATATTTTATAAAAATATCAATCCGCAGATTACAAATCCAACTTTCCCCCTTTTTTCATTGCATCTTTATCGATTTGAAAATAAGCCAATTCTTTATAACCCAACAAACTATTGGGAAATTGTTTGATAAAAGCATTGTAATCGGCTACCGATTCATTAAATTTTTTGCGTTCAACACTGATGCGATTTTCCGAACCCTCAACTTGCACTTGTAAATCTCTAAAGGCTTGACTGGCTTTGAGTTCGGGCGCGCTCCCGCGCGTCCAAAGTTGATTGAGGGCTTGGCTCAAATCGTTTTGTTTTGCCTGAAAACTGCGCAAATCCGAATCACTTTCCAAATTATCGGCACTCACCGAAGTCGATTTGACTTGCGAGTGGGCTTTGCGAATGTTCTCTACCAATCCTTGCTCAAAACTCCGTTCATTTTTCAAAGCACTGACCAATTTGGGAATCAAGTCGGCGCGGCGTTGATATACATTTTCCACCTGCGCCCATTTCTTTTTTACTTCTTCTTTGCGGCTGATAATGGCATTATTGAGATTGGTATAAACCAAAAACAAGAGCAAGCCCAAACCCACCAAAGCTCCAATGCCTAGCCAATACCGCGTTTTTTGTTTTTTCTCAACGGCTTGAATTTCCTCGCGCAAGTCGTCCAATACCTTGAGTGTAGGCTGATGCCCGGGGCGTAGTTGGAGGGCGAGTTCGGCATACTTGACCGCTTGGCGTTTGTCTTCCTGCGCATTGGATTGCGACCAACGACCTTGATAGGCTTTGGCAAGCCCATAAGCCGCCTCGAGGCTATTGGGGTTAAAAGCCACGGCATTTTCTAGCTCTTTGATGGCATCTTCCCAGTTTTCATACATAATATGCCCTTGCCCGCTTTTGAGATGAGCTTCAAAATCTTGTTGCGAAGTGAGCCAGTCTTCCTCGCTCATTCCCATATCCAGAGCCATCTGCTTTAGCTCCTGAGCTGTAAAGGGGCGGTCGCGTTTTTCGCTATGCAGGTTGAGCATTTTATTGATGTACGCCTGTAATATTTCGTCCGAATTAGCCATAGAATTTAAGAATTAATCATCAAAAAATATAAGCACCTGATTATCAATGATTTATATTTAAAAACAAAAAAATGTTTTTGCATTAAAAAAAATAAAGATACACCTTTGAAACTCGCCTAAAATTATAAATTTTCACCCAACAATCCAAACCATTGCCCACCATATCTACCTAACAAGTATGTCATAAGTTTGCCTCATTCTCGATTTTTGGGTGCGATTTCCGGCAATTGTTTGGTGCGTAATTAAATTTAACTACCTGATTTTCAAATAATTACAAAGGTTATAGATTTTCGGTTCTTTGCCCATTTTGAGGAAATTCTGGCTTTGGATTAAGCCTAAACTCATTTGCGCGGGCAGGCTAGACAGCCGGTGTTACAATTTTCCTGAAAGTACCGAAGAACCCAATTTCTTATATAAGTATCTGATTATCAAGTATTTAAAAAAAATATCTCAGAACTCGAAACCCGAAACTAGGAACTCGAGTCCATTGCAATAAATTACTAAAAATTATTCATTTTCAACAACTTATATGTTCATTTGCTAAAAAAAATTATGCTGATTTGCTTATGAATAAGTCTGAACGCTTACTATCCTTAGATATTTTTCGTGGCATTACGGTTGCCGCGATGATTTTGGTCAATAACCCCGGCTCTTGGAGTACTGTATATTCGCCATTGCTTCACGCCAAATGGGACGGATGTACGCCTACCGATTTGATTTTTCCGTTTTTTTTGTTCATCGTTGGGGTTTCTATTCATCTGGCTTTGAGCAAACAAAAAGAAAAAGGGATTCCCGATAATACGCTCATTATCAAGGCTTTGCAGCGAGGGGCGACTATTTTTGCCTTGGGCTTGTTTTTGGCGGCTTTTCCATTTTTTGATTTGACTAATTTGCGGATTCCGGGGGTTTTACAGCGCATTGGTTTGGTGTTTATCATTGCGGCGATTATTTATGTCAAAGTTTTACCCAAAAACCTGCCCTATTTTACGGCTTTTTGTTTACTCTTGTATTGGTTTTTGATGACTGTAGTACCCGTACCGGGCGTAGGCGCACCCAATTTACAACCCGAAACCAATTTGGGGGCTTGGCTTGACCGTTTACTGCTCGATGGGCATTTGTGGAAACAATCCAAAACTTGGGACCCCGAAGGTGTTTTAGGTACTATTCCGGCAGTAGGTACCAGTTTGCTGGGCATTATGACCGGGCAGTATTTGAGCCAAAAAAACGAACCGGGTACAAGGGTAGCTTGGCTTTTTGTTGCCGGAAGTGCCTTGGTGGTATTGGGTATGTGGTGGGGTTTGGTATTTCCTATCAACAAAGCTCTTTGGACTAGCTCGTATGTGCTTTATACCGGCGGATTGGGTATGATGGGGGTAGCGATTTGTTATTGGTTGATTGATGTGCAAGGCTATACCGCTTGGATTGCGCCTTTTAGGGCTTATGGTATCAATGCCATTAGTGCGTATGTATTGGCGGGTTTGGTGGTCAAATTATTTTTGATTATCAAAATCGGCGATGATAATTTATACAGTATTGTATATCAAACCTTGTATGCCAGTTGGTTATCGCCCTACAATGCTTCGCTGGCAATGGCTGTTTCGTGGGTACTGTTGTTTTTAGCTCCTTTGTGGCGGATGTATAAAAAGAATATCATTATCAAAGTCTAAGCAATTAGAAATTAGGAATTAGAAATTAGGAATTATATAAATATTTGATTGTCAATTAGTTACGTTTTGTAAATGTGTGCCTCATTTTGTAATCATTCCTAAAAAACAATAGTTCGGATAGTTCTGAGTTGTTTATAAATACTTGATAATCAGATAATTATCCAAAATATTTGAAATATTGCCAGCAATTGACCGTGTTTGCCTCTGGCGGATTATCAACCAGAGGCAAACACAGTCAATTGCTTATAAAAACTGAAGTGTTGAAAGATACAACTAATTGAAAATCAAGTAGTTATGCAACTATTAATTCCAAAGGTTAAGGCAAGGCAAAAAAATGCAGACCTTGTGGGTCTGCATCTGTCCAAATCAGTATCGTTATAAACTTTTGACAAATATACAAAAAAAATAATTAATCAAGAAAAAAATGTAAATTATTGAATATCAAATAATTAGCAATGATTATAAATATTCGCTGGGCATTTGTTTCAAATTGACAACCCTTTGTCCGTCCAAATAACCCACCACATAGGCTTGCGCTCCGCGATTGACCAGTTTTTCGCAAAAACTTTTGGCTTCTTTGTAGCTGTTAAAATTGCCAACCATATATTTTTTCGCCCCGTTTTCGCCTTCTTCGATGCTAAAATTTACATTTTTGTTCAACATTCGGGCAAGTTTGGGATTGCGATACGCGCCTACTTGTACTCTAAATACTACTTCGTGGGCTTTGCCGTCATTGCCACTCGTAAGTTTGCGACCGGTTGCGGGATTGGGGTTGGAGGCTTCACGGTTTAGTTTTACCAAAGCTGTTTCCCGCTCGGCGAGTTGTTGTTTGAGCATATTGGCTTGATACGTCAATTGATTTTTTTGCGCTTGCCTAGTTTTAATCATATCGGACAATTCCTTGTCATCATTTTTCATTTGGTTAAATTTTTCCAAATTACGGCGGGCATCTTTCAGTTCAGCTTTGAGGGCGCGTTCTTCTTCTTTATCCATTTTTTGTTGGGCAAGGGCAGGCATACTCATCAATCCAATCACCCCAAGCCAAAAGTAGCATTTCAATTTCATATCCGTCATTTTTGAGATTAGACATTTGAATTTAAAACCGTGAAATTACCAAAAAAGTGTATCAAAAACAATAAAAAAGTTTTTTTGTCATTGATTGATTTAGGAATGTTTGCTAAATAGCTGGTAATCAGGGTTTTATACAGATATAGGTCTGCGCTAATTTTACTTTCCTTCTTCCTATGAATTTAATAACCTATTTTCTCAACAAAATACAAGCGATAAGCCAAAACCCCTACCCCAAAAACACACAAGGCAAACCAATAAAAAGGCAAAGCAATATGAATGAAAGCAAGCCCGCCAAAAACTACCGTAGTAACAAAACCCGCCAAACCATTGAGCGATTCCAAAATGCCCATCAATTCGC
This sequence comes from Microscillaceae bacterium, assembly GCA_025455045.1. Classification (GTDB taxonomy): domain Bacteria; phylum Bacteroidota; class Bacteroidia; order Cytophagales; family Microscillaceae; genus JALONJ01. The sequence continues at coordinate 6,870 of JALONJ010000160.1, forward strand.
CGCGCCCCTCCTCAGTAGTTTGTTGGGCAATCAGCCCGTCAAGCGTAGAAACCAAAGGCGAAGCCACCAAACAATCAACCGTAACGATGGCATACATCCAGAAGTGCGAGCTACCCGTTTGGGCATACAACAGGTGAGTCAAAGCCCACAAAAACGCGGTAATGACTACCAGCCATTGTTTGTTGATGAGTGGCACCAAAAAAGTAAAATAGACAAACGAAATGCCCACATACACCAGTCCAATGTATAAAAAGAAATACGAAATACCTTGCGCGTCCATTTGTAAGTCGCTGTTACTCAGATAGATAACAAAATAATTGTAATAACCCAAACTCAGGGTAAGCAAGATTTTCATTGCTATCAAATACTGCAATACTCGCCCACCGGTGCGAATTTTGCCGTATTCAGGAAAAATATCGCGCCAGCGCAGGTTTTGGCAGGCTTGCCACCAAGTAGTTTGGGGCTGGCTAGGGTGGGTCTCCTGAAATAAAAACGATAAACCGAAGTTGAACAATGCCAAGCCCAAGACCAAATAAATCAGTGCTTGATTGAGCAAAGCCTCATCACGAATCACCAAAGTAAGCAAACCGGTGAGTGCGGGTCCCAATATCATCGCAATTGCCACCAAACTTTCCAAATAGCCCAAGCGTTTGAACAGCATTTCATCATCCGAAATATCGGCAATAGAGGCATTGATAGCCGCCGCCATTCCGTTGGTAAATCCATCAGCCAAGCGATTGATAAGCAAGCTAAATGCTTGCATCGGCAACAAAAATAAATACGAAAAAAATGTACCCAACAAGGATAGCTGAAATATGGGTTTACGACCCAATTTATCGGACAACTTGCCCAGCAAAGGCGCGGAAATCAATTGAATACCCACAAAAACCATACTGACCAACGAGAGCCAAACCGCCGGAAATGCCGTGTTTTTGACAAAATTGGGATAAATAGGAATAATCGAAAAGGCAATTATCAAATCAATGACAATGGTGACATAAATGATGTTTAACTGATGACGCTTCACAAAATAAAATTTGGATTTTGATTTCTTGACAAAAACCGGCAGAAGTGGTTTAAGGTTTAAAAGGATTTATAACTATCTGATAATCAATTACTTATCTATTTTCTATCAAAACAAAAAGACAAGCAAGTTTTTACTATTTATTTTTTGTAACTGCTTGATTATCAATTATTTAGATATTTTCTAAATCTGCTTGTTCTCGCATTTGGCACGTTGGAAACGTGCAATCTTTCTAACAAAAACCGTATTATTCAACTTCGGCAAATCTTTAGAGCTTTGCCGAAGTTCGAGTTCAAAACGCGCAATTTTGAAATTCAAGAAGCCTCTACAATTCAAACTCTACATACCGAAGCCAACAACCTCTCGATAAACTTCTACAATTTAGGATAAATACGTAAACATTTTATAAAATATTGATTATCAGTTACTTACCTATTTTTTTCAAAGCAACAAACCAGCAATTAACTGATTTGTAAAGAGTTGTTGGTCTCGAAAAATGCTGGACTAAACATTCGCTATTAGCTAAAATTCGTCAGCATTAATCTACAGACCAACAACCGCATAAAAGTTTTAAGAAACTAAATTTTTATAACCACTTGATAATCAATTACTTATATTTATTGAATTTTCACGGTCTTGTCTTTTCCGCCTACGCCGGTGATAGTCAAGGATTTCCATTTTTTGGGCAGTTTGGAAGGCGTTTCTTTGATCCCTTCATCAGTAATATCTAAGCCACCATATCCGGCAAGGAGAACTTGCAACATTCCGCCTACACCCGTAGCAAAATAAGGATTGGTGCCGCCCGGGGTTTCGGCTATCACGCCAAAAGGCGGCACTTCATTGTATTTGTACGATTTCAAAAACAATTCGTAGGCTTTGTCGGCGTTGCCTAAGCGATGGTGTAAAATCGACATCACCGAAGGTCCCATTGCCGGTCCACGCGGGTCCATTTTTGCCTCATAATATTTCAAATCTTTTTCAATGGTGGCTTTGTCGCTTACGATTTGTAAAGGGTAAGCCAATAAATTGACATCGGCTTGTTTGATAATTTCGCCATTGTAAGTCAGATTCTCGCGGGTAGTGCCATCGGCAAATTTATGAATGGGAATATTATTGGCTACTTCCAACCATTGCGGATTGACGGGCAAATTTAAAATCTTGGCGGCTTGCTCCGTAAAACGTAACACACTGATAGCCATTCCATTGGTAAAGGCATTGTCATCAATATTTTCGGCGTATTCGTCGGCTCCAATCACATTATTGATGTGGTATTTGCCGTCTGCGCCTTTTTCAACGCGACTCAGCCAAAAATCCGAAACTTCTTTGAGCATCGGGAAGCCTTTTTCGGCTAACCATTGTTTGTCTTGAGTTACGCGGTAATACTGCCAAAACGACCAGCCCACACAACCCGTAATGTGGTGTTGGAATGGACCCGTCAAAGCCCAGACCGGCGTTACCTCTTGCCCAAACAAATCGGACTCCCAAGGAAACATCACGCCTTTGTAGCCGTGCGAAAAGGCATTTTGGCGAGCAACTGCCATCCGATTGAAGCGATAATCGAGCATCGATTTGGCGATTTCGGGCTTGAGCATCAGCATCGCCGGATACATCCACAATTCGGTATCCCAAAACACGTGTCCATTGTAACCCAAACCCGACAAACCCATCGGCGAAGGACTCAAATCCGTTCCTTCGCGCACAAAGGCGTACATATGATACAAGCCCGCCCGAATGTCTTTTTGGGCTTGCACATCACCCTCAACAATAATATCACTTTTCCAAAGCTCGTCCCAGGCGGCTTCGTGGCGTTTCAAAAGGCGTTCACGGCGTTCAAGGGCGGCATATACGGTCAATCTTTCGGCTTCGTTGTGGGCATCTACAATGTGTTGCGAAGAAATGACTGAACCCACAATAGCAAATGAATAAGTTTCCCCTTTTTTCAGTTTTTTGCGAAACTTCAACAAGTGCATTGTATAATCCCAATCTTCGTGAATGAGCAGGGGAATATTCTCTTTTTCTTCAAAAATAAAACTGGTGCTGGCGGCAACAATGTTTTTGCCCGAAGGAGTTTTGCCCACCGAAGTCATCAAAGGAATTTTGGCGTGGGGGCGGTCAATCATCGAGTATGAATTGCGTACATCTTGCAATATTTCGGGGGCTTCAATCACACTGGCGGGCGAAATCTCGACATCTTTTTTGGCGGTTATTTCGACCACAATCAAAGCCGAAAAAGGCAATTGGCGCAAAGCCAACAAAGAATGTTTGACACTGATTTTGTCTTGAAAATCAAAAGTAGTCAAAAGACTGGCTTTTTTCATATCCAGCACTTGCTTGTAATTGCTGATGTTGCGGCGGTCGAGGCGTTGGTTATCCACATCTAAGACCATATTCACAAAGTTGAAACCTTTGAGAATATTGGACACCCGCCCGCGCCCGTAGTAATCAAATGCGCCATTCAAGACTACATCTTTGACCTTGAGTGGTTCGGGCGAAGACACCAAGCCAATCATTCCGTTGGCGAGCGTAACCCCGAAGTAATTGTTGGGGTCAATGTTCTTAGCTTCTATATGCCAGCCCGAGTTGGCATAGTCTTGCGCGCGCAAGCCTTGAATCGATAAAATACTGATTAGCAATAAGATAGCTTTGAGTTTCATTCCTATTTGAGTTTTAGTTTAATTCAAAATGCGTTGATATTCCCAAAGATAAATGAAAAAAATAGGATAAAAGCTAAAGAAAATAAGATAAAATTACGAAAACGGTTACGGAAATGTTGTGATTTGGTTGATGGAATATTCCACAAAAAAGAAGATTTGACTTCGGATATTAAATTGCTCATTCTTGCAAGTCTATTTTGTGATTTCGAAGTATCTCTGTCCATATTTCTAAATGAAAGTTTTTGACCTCAGTAGATTTTTGGGCATCTTTTATCAAATTTTTGGTATATATTTCTAAAAATTCGTGATAATTGTCAATAAACCGCAAATAATATTTCAGGCTAGAGATAATTCCATTGGCAATAATATCGATGCCTTGAGTCTTTTTGAGTTCTAAAATACAGTCAATCACCTCATTTTCGGCTTCTAAACTTGCAAAGCTATTTTGAAATGTAGTGAGAATGTAATAGCGATTGAGCGAAACTTTTTTCACTTTTTTTGCAATATCCAAAATCAAATATTTGTCAATGGGAATGTTGTGCTTGATTTCTACTACTTCAAATGGCTGATTGTCAAGGGTATAGACTTCAATATCACCAAAACTATGCTTATCAGATGAAGTATGAACTTGCAAAGGAATGAGTTTTTTATGCTTGTATCGCTCAAATTTGGTTATCAAAATTTCATAAATAGAATAAATTGCAATTACAGGTAAGCGTGAACTTAATTTAGTATCAAAATGCCTCTCTAACATATTGATTATCAAGTAGATATTCAAAATATCTAAATTTGTAGCTTGTTCATTAGTACTTTCAAAAAGTAGTTTTTCTGCTCTGGAAAGTGCAATTAATTTGGCAAATATTTGAAAACTCTGTAAAACTTTTTTTGTGTGCAAAATAGCGATAAAACAGGTATCTTAGGGGCTTATTTTCAATATTTTTGAAAACTCTGTAAAACTTTTTTAATTTACATAAGTAATTGATTATGAGTTATTTACGATACAATTTTCTTACTAAAATGAGCAATTTGCTATC
>JALONJ010000161.1 GCA_025455045.1 Microscillaceae bacterium
ACACATTTGCTAATTTTACGCTAATTTGCTAAATTTTTGATTTTATTTACTAAATTTACGTTTTAAAACTCTCAAAATTTAAACATTATGGACGGTGTAAATATTTTAACATCTAATTTTTCAGGAAGCGTAATTCCTGATATAGAAGCCTTTGAACTACACGCTTTGTTGGAAAGTCGCAAAGGCTGGACACGAAAAGAATGGCTTGAAAAAGACCCCGAAAGCTACCGAAAACTATTAAAAAAAATCAACGCCGTTTGTGTTCCTGAATCTTACGCTAATCATTCGGTATTAGATAAATCAAACCAAAATACCCAAAATTGGACTTATGAAGATTGGGCGCAAAACAACCCCGAAGGACTTGTCGAAATGCGTAAAAAAGAACCTGAAAAGTTTAATCAACTTTTTAATGCTTCTTTCAATGAAGCAGATATTACAAAATCTATTTATGAAGGCAAAATTCCACAATCTCGACAAAGTTGGACTTATACCGATTGGGAGCAAAAAGATAGTGAAGGGCTTAAAAACCTTATGAAAACCAATCAAACCCTTTTTAATCAGCTATTTGAGGCGGAATATGGTAAAAATTAATTTCTTGTAAAATGATAGGAATAAGCATTGTTTACAGTCTAAAAGACCAAATGACAGGCGGTTTGACCAAAATCAAACAAGCCTTTGCTGATTTACAAAAGCCATTCAAGGAATTAAGCCTATCTAGTGCCAAATTATTTGGAGCTTTAAAGGAGCAAATTCCTTTTCGCAATACCGAGGCAACCATTTAGCTAAACAAAAACATAATTAATTGACAATCAATAAGTTAATCCAATGAAAGAAAAAATTTTGTTACGATATGATGAGAGAACCTATATTACCGACTACGAGTATTATAAAACTAACCTACTCTCTCAAATTGATAAAGCCTTAGAGCTTTACAGCCAAACCGATTTGCCCAAACTTGCCAATAATCAAGAAATTTTAGACTTGATAAATAAGCCCAAAGAATTTGTAATGGATAAAATGCTTAATAAAACCAATAAAGAGCTAGGCTTTAGGTTCAATAAGCATTATGATATTTACGACAAACCCGCGCCGGTTCGCGCACTGGTTGATTATATTTTAGCTGAAAACGAAAAAAACAAAATCTTTGATGTTCTTTCCGATAACCTAAAACCCGAAGATTTTGTAATTTACAAAGGTAAAACCGACCTCAGCGCATCCAAAAAATATGAAATGCAAGAAAGTTGCAAAACCTATGCTGACACCCCCGAACAAATAGCCGAATACGAAAAAGTAAAGCTAATCATTGATACAATCAAACAGCTAAAAATCTACGACAAAGAAAGAAAAATGCAGTATGTTGATGACATTATAAGCGAAATAATTGAATTTGGCGGTAATTCAATGCGCCCAACCCCCCACTATATCAAAAACATTTAAGATAATTTATTTTGTGGTTGAAAATTTCATCAAAAAAAACTATAGATTTTGTCTATAGTTTTTTTTATTATTTAAGTACCTGATTATCAGCTATTTAAGGTTTTGTATATTTTGAGTGGTTTCTATCCACTCTTTGACTTGGTTGTAAGCATTGGCAAGCGCAATTACTTTCCACGCCCTCAAATCTTTGTCTATTTTTGGTTCTTTGGCTACCATTACCAATTCCTTTTCATAAGCCTTATACAACTGCTCCAAATCGGTATATCTCAAAAACATTTTGGCAAATTCATTAGTCCAATCGCTTACTTTTTCGGCGGTTTTATACTCATTGAGTTTTTTATCGGCTATTTCAAACAAGGTTTTGTAAGTGTCTAACTCTTTTTTGAGCAACTCATTTTCACGGGTTAGTTTTTCCATTTCCCATTCATTACCCTTTGGTTGTTCACCAAACAATATCTCTTTGATACTTACTTCCAAAGCCTCGGCAATTTGCTCCAATTGCTCAAAAGTGAGCCTTTTACCACGTTTTTCCCAATGCGTAAAATTAGGTCTTTCAATGCCTATTTTATCGGCTACATCGCTTTGTTTCAAGCCTTTGCGCTCCCTAATCAATTTTATTCTTTCGTGAATCTCCATAAATACAAAGGTAATTTTTTTTTACTTATGTAAAAAATATGAAAAATATTTGTACTTATATAAAATATTTTTACCTTTGTAAAATATTTTAAAATTTGTAAATATGAAAGATACTCAAAAGCTAGTCTTTAATGTGCCTAATACCCTGAAAATCAAGGTATTAGATGAGGTAACAAACCGCCGTAAGCAGTCAGCGCGCCGTTTCACGCAAACGGATTTAATCATTGAACTCCTAGAAAACTATTTCAAAGAACCCAAAACCCAAAGCAACTAAGCCCGCCATTATTCAACAAAACTCATTTCAAACAAAACTAAAACAATGAATCAGACCGAAAGCGAAATTGAAAAGGCAATCGCGCAAATAAACCAACACAAAATCAAGGCTATCAATCATTTTGTAATGCAGTTGGGCGAAGACACGCCCGCGCGTTGGTACGACTTTCTAAACCAAGTCTTACAAAGCTACCTATTGAGTGAGTTTACACCCCAAGGCGGTATAATGCCCTATGAGCGCATTTTGGACTTTGTTTTTTATGTCAATCAATTACGCGATTTGATAGCCGAAATAGAGGCATTATACAAAGGAAATAATGCTCAATTAATCCAAAAAACTTGTTCATCTACCCTCAAAACCCCCAAAATCCAATGAATAAGACCCTAGCAAGCCAAATCAGCCACGAACAAGATTGCCTCAATGAAGGCGTATCAATGTTTGGGCTAAATCTATTCAATTTAGAATCAGACTTTCGGCACTTGGAAAAACACCACGCCAAAGCCGAAATCATAGAAGTAATTGAAAAACTAAGTCAAGTCCAGGTCCATTTAGGGCTATTGAGTGAGCTATCTAAACAGTTGGAAACTCACTATCTCAAAATCAAACAATTAATGTTACAACCTACTGAAAATGAAGCAGTTAGCGAACTTTAAGTTTTCGGAATGGCTTGCCGGACGGCGAGCCGTTTCGTTTTGCCTTGCCATTGGTGTATTGTTTTTGATTACCAATTATCAAGGCATAATTTTCCGGGCAAATCCTGAAAACCTCGACACGCCCTTTGCCTACCCCTACCCTATCCAAGTCATTTTGAGCCATTTGGATAGTTTTTTCTTTGGTTTGGCTACGGCTATCATTATTTTTCAAGGGCGCAAAGAATGGCAAAAGCTAGTTTATTGTGGCTTTGAAGCAATAATGATTTTTTTGAATCTAAACCGCCATTTCTTAACCAATTCCGGCTTAGATAGTCAAGCGATTTTAGCCACTTACATAGCGGTTTTTTCGGGCTTTACGCTTTACTTTTTGGGTACTTTGGCAAAGTATCACTTAGCCCAACAAACCGCCCTGATAGCCGAAATCAAAGAGGAAGAACGAGCCATTTTAGAGAGCCTAGACACTGGTATTAGCACAAAAAAGCCATAGGCTTACATTCGTGCGATAAGCCCTTGAAAATCAAGGAGTTTAGCCGTGAATGTAAGCAATGTCAAAAATCATTTACCACTTTTAAGGCAAGGCGGGTGTTTTGTTCGGGCAAATGCCAAAGGCAAGACGAATACCAACGCCGGAAAGTTAAGAAAATTAGCCAATTGGTTTAAAATGAGTTTAAAGTCTTTCAGGCGCAAAAAATAATTTTTGGAAATAGTTTTTATTCAAACTTATAAAAATTGATTGTAAGGCTTAAAAATGGCTAAAAAAAATAAACCCACTTGATAGACAAAAGTGGGTTTTAAAATCATTAGGTTTGCTCAATTCTTATACATTTTGGACGGAACTTTTAAGAAATTGGCTTCGCGGCGGCGAACTGATTTTTTAGGCGGTAAACTAATAATGCAAAGACTAAAAACATAATAAATACATCAAGCAAATAATGTAAATATGGAAGCAAATGTAAGTAATTTTGCCGAAAATAATAACAATTCGGCAGAAAATTTAACCGAGAAACCGGAAAAAACCGGAAATTCTAACGAAACTTTAAAGGCTAATAATGCTAAAGATAACAAGTTTTATCAATTGATATTTAGCCGAAAAACCGGCAAAAATGAGATTGAAATTAATCCTTATAAATTAGCCTTACTGCTCAAAAGTTTTGGTTTTCACAGATACGATTTACAAAACGGTGAAGACTTTATTTTTATCCAAATTACCAAAAACATAGTCAAAGAAGTAAGCCGGAATCAAATCATTGACTTTTTTTTCAAATGGCTTGATAAAAACCACTCGGACGATAAATTAAGTCTTTCAAGGCTCAAAGAAAAACTTTACAAGGGTTTGGCTACCTATTTTTCCAAAGATATTTTAGCCCGCCTGGTCATTGAAAAACCGCTTTATTTTCTCAATGACACCCAAACCGAAGCCTTTTTTTATTTCTTAAACGGCGTGGTTAAAGTAACCGCCGAAAGTCTTGATTTTCAAGATTATAACACTTTACAAGGCTGTATTTGGGAACGGCAAATTATAGCCCGAAATTTTACTTTTCAGGATAACTACAACGAGAGCGTATTTAGTAAATTTTGCTTTTTCGTGTCTAAAGAAGATTTAGCAAAATACCAAAGCCTTTGCACCCTCATAGGGTATTTATTGCACGACTACAAAGGCGGTAAGCGCAAAGCAATCAATTTTACGGATGGTAGTTTAGACACCAAAAACAACGGTAGGAGTGGCAAAACCTTACTTTGTAAAGCTATTGGTAAGCTAAGGGTTTATACCGAAGTGAACGGCAAGGACTTCAAACCCGAAGACAAACACAAATACCAACTTTGCAACCTTGACACACAATTTGTAAACCTCAATGATGTTAAAAAAACCTTTACCCTTGAATCGGTTTACAACGACATTACCGAGGCGATTAAAGTGGAAGGTAAGAACAAAAAGCCCTTTGATGTGATTAGCAAAATTGCCATTTGTAGCAATAGACCTTTACGCACGGAGGGTGGGAGCGATAAAGATAGAATTGTTGAATTTGAATTTTCCGACTTTTTTTCCGAAAAACACCAACCCAAAGACTATTTTGGGCATTGGTTTTTTGCCGAATGGAGCGAAAAGCAATGGAATGAATTTGATTCTTTTATGCTTTCTTGTGTCCAACATTACCTAAAATTTGGCATTATTGAGCCTATCAATGAAAACCTAAACCGCCGGAAAATCTTAGAACACACGGACGAAGATTTTATAACCTTCATTGAATCGGGCGAAATTAAAAGTAATTTCAAATACGATAAGAAAAAACTTTATGAAGACTTCAAAAATACCTTTGGGCGCGAAGACGTAAAGCAAAAACGCTTTACTATTTGGTTGCAAACCTATAGCGAGCTTTGCGAACAATTTGCCGGATTTACGGAGGGTATAGAGAGAAATGCCGGATATTTGGCATTTATTATATTCCACGCCAAAACCGAAATAGATAATAACTTGATTATCAAATAGTTACAAACATAAAAAATATGTAACTTATTGATAATCAGCACTAAATAGGATATATACCCCCTAGACTTCCGTGCGAAAAAATGTATGTAATGTGTGTATTTTCTCGTAAACAACTGATTATCAGATACTTATTTTACACACATCTTACACACATTTTTTTTAATAAAAGTGTAAATAACTGTAAATCAAGTAGTTAGCCTACACACATCTTACACACATTTTACACACATTCCAAAAATAACTATAAGAACTGTGAAAAGTAAAAGACTACCTGCACACATTTTACACACATTTACACACATTTAAAATATTGATAATCAATGACTTACAAATTTTTACCGATAAAATTGATAAAATTTACACACATTTTTAGACTGTTTTTGGAAACGAGTGCAAGATGTGTGTATTATAAAACATTGATAATCAATAACTTATAGGAAACTACACACATTACACACATTTTTTATATATAATATATTGACTTGGAAGTGCATCATAAAACAAATCGTTTAGCAAAAAAGTAAAAATATAATCTACTGATAATCAATTAGTTAAGCAGTTAAAAATATCAAAAACCGAAATTACCGAAAAATATCGGGGTGCTATTGCTTTGTCTTTTTTGAAACCAACAAACTTAAAATAATACCATATAAAAGCCATTTTTTGAATTATTAACCTTAAATATTACAATTTTATGACTAGAAAAGAGCAATTTTATCAAGCCCGCCAATTAGATTTAGAACACTATGTCGAAAATCGTTTGGGCTTGCGGTTTTCACACGCGCGGGGCTTAGACCGTTGGTATTTTTCGCCCTTTGCCCCTGAGCAAAAAACCGCTTCATTCCATATCCACGCGGGGCGCAATATCTGGAAAGATTTTGCCATTGATAGCAAGGGAGGCGATATTGTAAACTTGGTTGCTTTGCTCAATCGGTGCGATTTGTACGGAGCTTTGGATTGGATATTTAACAACCGCCAAACCTTGCCATTAAGCCCAATTATCAGGCAGTCAGAGCCGGAAAATAAGCCTATAATTGAAATCCGAAAAATCCAAGCCTTACAAAATAAAGCCCTGATTGACTACATTTTAAGCCGGAAAATAAGCCTTGATATTGCCAAAGTTTATCTATCTGAAATTTATTATAGGAAAGGCGAAAAAAATTACTTTGGGGTGTCAATGGCTAATGATTTGGGCGGTTATGAGGTATCAAGCAAAATCGGTAAAATTTGCATAGGGAGCAAAGGAATTACCATAATAGCCGGAAATTCAAAATCTTGTTTTTTATTTGAAGGAATGTTTGATTTTTTGAGTTATTTGGTATGGCTAAAACTAAACAATCAAGCTTCTCGCAATTCTACTATTATCATAATTCACTCAGTATCAATGCTTAATAAGGCTATTGATTACCTAAAAACGCAAAATTTTGAATATATAAGCGCATTTTTTGACAATGATTTAGCCGGTCAAAAAGCCCTCCAAAAACTACTTACTCAATATCCTGATACTTTGGATTGCGCCCCGATATTTTACCCAAACCACAAAGATTTTAACGATTTACTACTCAATAAAACCCTTGAAAATATATGAAAAACCTAAAAGAAGTCTTATTAGAGCTTTTGAATGAGGATAAAATAAACCTTCGCAAAAAGTCATTCCAAAGTTATCAAACCAAAATCAAGTATTTTAACGAATGGCTTGATAATCAAGGACTTAGCGAAATAACCACAATTGAATTTACCCACGAGCAAGCCCGCCGATTTTTGAACGGCTTGCAACTCAATGCAGAAACCCGCCGAAGCTACCAACGGACATTGAGTAAATATTTTAACTGGTTGTTTAAAGCCGAAAAAATAGCCCGCAATCCATTTACTAATCACAAATTACCCAAATCTAGTAATGATAAGGCTTTGCGAGCTTTCAAAGATGCCGAAATCAAAGCCATTAAAAAATATTGTTTGGGCAATGATTTGCAAAAATTGTGGGTATTTATCCAAGTAATGTTTTATTCTCTTATCCGAGTAAACGAAACCCGCCTTTTGAGAATTGATGACCTAGATTTTGACAAAGAACTCATAATTATTCGTGGTAATGTGTCCAAAAATAACCGCAAGCAATCGGTAGAAATGGCAAGCGATTTACAAAAGGTTTTGCAAGGTTTTATTGGCAAGCGAAAATCGGGCTATGTATTTTGCAAAGGCGAAGCCATTGAAACGCCAATGAGTAGCAATTACTTTACCGACTTACATAAAAAAGCCCTGATTGCTCTCAATTTAGATTTTAAAGATGTGGCTTTGTATAGTTGGAAACATACCGGCGCGATAAAATTTTACGAAAAAACCAAAGATTTAAACAGATTGAAAAAACAATGCCGTCATACGGAGCTTACCATTACCGAAAGATACCTCAAAAGTCTTGACTATGAGGGCGATAAAAGCCAAAGAATCAACTTTCCAAGCCTAGAAAGTTACTGATTATCAGGTATTTAAAATAAAAAAGTGCAATCGCTGACTTATCAGTAATTGCACTTTTCTTATATTACCACGCTTTTCTATTTCGTGGAGAATATGGGTGGAGAATATCGGAGTCGAACCGATGACCTCTTGCATGCCATGCAAGCGCTCTAGCCAGCTGAGCTAATCCCCCGCGTATTTTTTGGGAGTGCAAATATGCAAACTTCAGTTATATTTTGCAAATCTTAAGTCCAAAAAATATTTTCAAAAAAACAATATAATGTAACCAACTGATAATCAAGCATTTAGATTATAAAATAATTTTAGTTCAAAACGTACACTGCGTCATATCCTTCAAATCGGGGATGCGTTTGCCTTTATAAAATCCGACCACATAGGTTTGCGCCCCGGCTTTGTCGAGGTGTTTACTGAGGCTTTTGGCTTCCCAATAAGAGGTAAAGTAGCCCATCAAGTATTTTTTGTAGCCCGACTCGTCGGTTTCAACGCCAAAATTGGGGTGTTTTTCCATATATTGCGTAAGGTCGCGGTTTTTGTATGCCCCTATTTGCACACTAAAGGCACATTCGTGGTTGCCACGCCCTTGTTTGGTGGCATTTACTTCGCCTACTTGTCCTTTGAGCTTGCGAAGTTGCTCCTCCAGATACTCAATTCCTTCATCTTTTTTTTGCAAATCTTTTTGGGCATTGTTTACATCGGCGCGTTTTTGCACAATTTGGGCATTGCGGGTCGAGGCTTGCTCATCGAGGTCAAATTGTTGATTGCGTAATTGTTTGAGTTGCTCTATTTTGAGGCTTTTGAGTTCTTTTCTTAGTTTGGCTTCTTCCTCTTTGCTGAGTTGCGCCCAAGTAGCCTCAATCAACAAAGTTATTAAACCCAAAATTAGGGCGGTTTTGGTTAATATTTTTTTCAAATTCAAATAGTTCATTTTAATCAATTTAGAAGAATGTATATGAAAATGTGTAATGTTTAGTATGTAATAATCCAATTACAAGTATTGTTAAGCACTTGATTATCAGCATTTTATATGTTTTAAATGAGGTTTTAAATCATAAAAAATGATGCACTTAGTACGAATTATGATGCACTACGCATTAAACCTTAATCAACTTTTTTGCCATCTTTATACGCTACTACTTTGGCATCGCGGATTCGGAGCATATTGAGATAATTGCGGAAGGTTTCGGCTTCGGCTTTATCTTTAAAATAGCCTAAAGTGTATTTTTTGGTACCGTCTGCATCGGTATCACCGCTAAAAACGGGTCGTTTTTGCCCATCAATTTCACTCACTTCTTGATAAAGGGCGGCATCTTCAATGGGTACTTGTACCTTAAAAATCACCCCTTCTTCATTGGTTTCTTTTTTGATGATGTTTTCCGTTTCGCGTTTCTCGATGTTCATACGAGCTATTTCATCGCTGAGTTCTTTGAGGCGTTTGTCTTTGTCGACTATTTTTTCATTGGTAGAGGCTATAGACTCGTTCAAGTCGTCAATTTCGCCGTCCAATTTCACCAATTGGTCTTTTTTTTCTTGAATGGCATCTTTCATTTGCTTGTAGCGCGCCGGATTTTTCTGCAATTCTTTCAACTCTTTTTTGAGCTGTTTTTGTTCGGCTTTGGATAGTTTGGGGTTTTGTGCCAAGCTCAACTGGCTCAAAATGAGGCTTAGGACTATTATGAATAGTTTTTTCATATACTCACAAAATTAAAGAATTATTAGTTAATATTTTATAACGAATTGATTATCAATACCTTGTAAAAAAATTCAAAGTCTATTTCTATATAATGATTGAATTTGCAAATTACCATTTAATTCAATCAAAAAACAAATATAAGGCAATATCACAAAAAACAAGTAGCAGTGGTAAATATTTGATAATCAATCGCTTATGTTTTTGGCGATTTTTAAAAAAGTATGATGCTATAAATCATTGATAATCAAATAGTTAGCTTATTATATTTTTTTGAAACAATACCATATCAAAAAGTATAAGCATTTGAAATTAAGGCAAAAATGTTGTATAATGCCACAACATTTGCTAAGGTATAGGGTTATATCTTTCGCCTGTTCAGCAGCTACAGGCTTAAACAGGGGCGCAAGGTTTTCAAGATGTTACTATCAATTTTGCTTGGAAGTACTTTTTTACTGGCTTTTTTGGCTTCAGTGAACGCCAACAAAGTCAATGTAAGGGCGAATATTTGGTTTGCACTATTTGTCATACTACTTTTTTGTGTTGTGCTTGAACATTATTATTCGAGCCTATTCACCAGCCTTGATAGTTTATGGCTGAGTATATTGGGTATTGCCAACTTTTTAATAGCCCCTATGCTATTTTTAAGTGTTAGTTATTTTGTAAACCCTTTTAAAAAATTTGGGGGTAGGGAGTATCTGCATTTTGCAATTCCGTTTCTTTTATTGCTTATGGTTTTGCTTACCACCATAGACGGTCAGCGTGAAATAGTTGAAGAAGTTGAATTGGCTAATACTGCAAATTATTTTTTGGGGGTCGTGTTCAGCATACAAGTTATGCTCTATTGCATTTTTACATATTTCAAAATAAAAAACTACCAGCATCACATTCTCCAGATTAATTCCAACACCGAGAATAAAAACCTCCAGTGGTTGCGGAATCTTGTTTTAACTATCTTGGCAATGGCTTTTTTTTGGATATTGGACTTTTCCTGGCAATTATCCATTTCATTTGCTTCGGTAGATGACATCACCAATGGCATCTATATTTTAGGAGTGTTGTATGTAACCTATCACTGGCAACATCAAAAAGAGTTGTTTTCAAAAACGATTCGAGACAATGAGGAATTGGGCAATTTACTTACCAATAAAAATACTGAAGAAACGTCAATAAAACCAAATTTGGCTACTTCTGAGGAAACCGAGCAATTAAAATGGCGATTGGAGAATATGATGCTACAAGAAAAACCTTACCTCCAGCCTGAACTTACGCTTTTTGATTTGGCGGCAAAATTGAATATTTCCGCCCATCAACTTTCCTTCTTAATTAACCAAGTATTTGGGCAGAATTTCAATTCTTTTATCAATCAGCATCGAGTAGAAGAAGCCAAAAGACTTTTGATAGATGACAAATTGTCGCATCTAAATCTGCTCGGCATTGGCTTTGAAGCCGGTTTCAATTCCAAAACAGCTTTCAACACGACCTTCAAAAAAATGACCGGACTTACTCCTTCGGCATACAAAAAAGAAAATGAAAAAAATAAAAAGAAGTTCTGAATCATAAATCAGAACGATTAGGCTCATAATTAGCCTTAATTTTATAAAAAATTTACTTTTAGCTTATTCTTTTTAACTCAAAACTCTATAATTTGTATGAATACTCCAATCATTTTATGTGCAATTATCTTTTTGTTTTGTAGCTGCAAACCAGCAAATAGTGTTGAACCGATTATTTTCAAAGCAATAGACATACCTATACAATCCACTCACCAATTGAGGGCTTTTAAATCAACACAAAGCAACGCCAAGTATTTGGTAGTATTAGAATCAGGCTTAGGCGACAGTCATTCCGTATGGCAAGCCCAACAAACCGCCGAAGCATTGGCAAAAAAATTGGAGGTCGCGGGAGACCACGA
>JALONJ010000619.1 GCA_025455045.1 Microscillaceae bacterium
ACGCACAACTTGTAAATATACGCAATTTAGCTATTTTTTATAAAAAAAAGAAAAAATTAAAAAAGCGTGTTAATTTTTGAGTAAAAAAAATCATAAGTGTTTGATTATCAATGTATTATGATTTTTAATAAAATATTTTAAAATACAGCAATCCAAAATACGCATTGCGCTTTTTTGTATTGTCGCTTGATTTTATATTTTTGACAATCCAAAATACGCAATGTTTTATTCCAAAAAATCTAAAGGGCTTTTCACTTTTTTGAGGCTTTTTTCGCTCACGTGGGTATAGCGTAGCGTGGTCTTGAGGTCATTATGCCCTAGTAGCTCTTGAATAAATCTGGTCATTATGCCCTAGTAGCTCTTGAATAAATCTGGTGTCGGTACCATTTTCCGATAAATGATTGGCAAAAAAGTGGCAATACATAGCTCTCCGATTATCAAACACTTACTAAATCAAAAAAGGCTGTAACGCTCATTACAACCTTTTTATACAACTCATTGATTATCAAGCACTTCCTCCGTTGTTGGTGTTAGAAATTACCTCTAGCTTTTTCCTCCGTTGTTGGTGCGTAGATTTTACCTTTAGCTTTTGATTTTTTTGCGTTTCTTAGGTAATTTCGACACCAACAACTCCTAGTACCAGATGTTGTTGGTGTCGAAAAACGCTGATTTCCGAAGATTAGTGTTTTTTCCGGCAACTTAACTCGAAAAATTCCCTTTTTTTTTCTAGCTTGCGGGCAAAATTCAGTCTCTAATTACAATGAAAACAATTGATAACTATAATTTTGCCGGAAAACGCGCCATTATTCGCGTTGATTTCAATGTTCCACTCAATTCGGCTTATGATATAACCGATTTTACGCGCATTGATGCCGCCTTGCCTACCATTCAAAAAATTTTGCAAGATGGTGGCTCTACAATTCTAATGTCGCATTTGGGCAGACCCAAAGGCGGTTATGAAGAAAAATATTCGCTCAAGCACTTGGTCAAAGATTTGAGTGCCAAATTGGGCGTTGCTGTCCAATTTGCCCCTGATTGCATCGGTGAAGAAGCCCAAGCTATGGCAAAAGCCCTGCAAGGTGGCGAAGTGTTGTTGCTCGAAAATTTACGCTTTTACAAAGAAGAAGAAAAGGGAAATACCGATTTTGCCCAAAAACTCGCCACTCTGGGCGATATTTATGTCAATGATGCCTTTGGCACTGCCCACCGCGCCCACGCTTCTACCGCAGTAATGGCGCAATTCTTTGCCGACAAATGCGCCGGTTATGTAATGCAAGCCGAACTCGACAATGCCGAAAAAGTATTGGCACAAGCCGAAAAACCCTACACTGCCATTATGGGTGGAGCTAAAATTTCGGACAAAATATTGGTCATCGAGCGATTGCTCGACAAAGTAGATAACCTCATCATCGCCGGAGGAATGGCTTATACCTTTTTCAAAGCAATGGGCGGCAATATCGGTAACTCATTGGTCGAGGCAGATAAATTGGATTTAGCCACTTCTTTAATCGAGAAAGCCAAGAATTTGGGTGTCAACCTAGTACTACCCGAAGATTCTATCGCCGGTGATGCTTTTAACAATGATGCCAATCGCCAAACCGTCGATAATATGGCTATCCCCGAAGGTTATATGGGTTTGGATATTGGACCAAAATCAGTAGAAAAGTTTTATTCAATCATTGCCAATTCCAAAACCATTCTTTGGAATGGACCGGCGGGCGTATTTGAAATGTCCAATTTTGCTCACGGTACCATCTCCGTAGCCAAAGCCGTAGTAGAAGCCACCCAAAAAGGCGGATTTTCATTGATTGGTGGCGGCGATTCAGCCGCCGCCATCAATAGCTTGGGCTTTGGCGAGCAAGTTTCGTACGTCTCAACCGGCGGCGGGGCTTTGTTGGAATATATGGAAGGACGCGAACTGCCCGGAGTTGTAGCCTTACAATAGCCCATTCCGAACCTGCCAAGCATAACAAAATAGTTTAGTCAGAAACTCGAAACTAGGAACTAGAAACTCGGAACTCGAAACTAGAAACTAGAAACTAGAAACTCGGAACTCGGAACCAGAAACTCGGAACTAGAAACTAGAAACTAAATAAACTTGGCAGCTTCAATATATCTAATTTGAGAATAAAGTAGCTAAATACTATAACTTATTGAAAATCAAGTACTTAGCTACTACTTTATTTTAACTTAATAATGAGAAAAATTGTAGATTGGCTGACCACTATTATTTTTATTGTCCTATTTTTAATTGTAATGGGCTTATGCGATATTTTTGAACGTCTTGCTTATTATCTATTGGGAATGAGGGCGCACCAGCAAGTTTTGTATGCTTTACAAATTGCTTTGATTCAACTCCTACGCCTGACGGGGCATCCTATCAAACTCAATACCAATGGGTACAAAATGCCCACCAATCGCCCCCTGATAGTGATAAGCAATCATCAAAGTATTTTTGATATACCTTTCAAATTTTGGTTATTTAGGCGCAATGTACCCAAGTTTGTCGCCAAAAAAGAATTAAAAAATGCGCTTGCGGCCGGTTTTCACCTCCAAGTGGGCGGACACGCACTCATCGACCGCAAAGACAAAGACCAAGCCCTGCAAGCCATAGCCGAGTTGGGCAAAAGAATTGAACAAAACAACTGGGCGGCAATCATCTACCCCGAAGGCTCGCGCTCACGCGATGGGATTTTGAAAGAGTTTAAACCCGCCGGATTTTACAAGCTTTTGGCTAATGCTCCCTCGGCTTTGATAGTACCGGTAGCCATTGAAGGCTCGTGGCAATTGGTCAAAAACAAAATGTTTCCGGTGCCTTTTGGGGCAAAATGCGAAATTACGGTCTTAGAACCCCTTGAGCCGCAACAACTTTCAGGGGCTGATATTATCAAACTATGTGAGGAGCGGATTCGGGTTCAGCTCAAGCAATCACAAAAAACCAAGGTTTAGGTTTGTCAATTTTATTGCCCCTCCCCTCCTACTTGAGTAGTCAAAGGTTTCAAAACTTAATTCACTGATAATGAGTAAGTTAGCTAACTTTTAAGGTTCTTCACCACTTTTCAGGAAAATTGTAATGCAGGCTGTCTAGCCTGCCCGCGTAAATGAGTTGAGGCTTAGAATAAAGTCAGAATTTCCTCAAAATGGGTAAAAAACCACTTTTAAATTCATTTATAATTACTTGATAATCTTTGACTTTTGACAAATAAACATATAGCCCAGCCTTTAGGCTGTGCCTCCCCCAGCCTAAAGGCTGGGTTACAATATTGATTAATACTTAAATGATCAATACTTCGGACAGTTTTTGTAAGTAATTGACAATCAACAGGTTATGCCATTTTAGATATTTTTTGTAACTGGCTGATAATCAGGCACTTACTAAATAACTCGGAACTAGAACAGCAATTCCCACTGTAAAATAATTGAACAAAACTTTTATATTTTAACTTTTATATTTATAAAAACAACAAAATATATAAGTAATTGATAATCAGCATTTTAACTGTATTTTTTCATTAAATTGCCCTTAGCGAAGCCCTAGAATTTTTGGAACGAAAGCCGCAAAAATTCGGTTTGAAGCGAGCTTCAGCGAGCGACTAAGCGAATTTTCGGCTTTCGGTTCAAAAATTCAGGA
>JALONJ010000620.1 GCA_025455045.1 Microscillaceae bacterium
TTTTACAAAAGTTAAATGAATTTTATTTCTAAAATAAACCTTTTAAATTTATAAATAAAATTTGTATTTTTTTAATAATATTTCAAAATATTCACGTTAGATTAGTAATTCACCATCTCAGCATTTCACCATTTCTCAAATATACTCATTATTATTCAAAACCGAAAACTGAGTCCGGTTGTACCATAGCTTGTCCATTTCATTTGGCGATTCTCAAGGGTGCGAAAAAAATAAGCCAGTTGAAAACTCCAGCGTTTACCGGCTCGCATCAAACCCAAACTTGTTCCCAAACCCCAAATGCGCGGTTCGCGTGCAAACTCAAAGGGTGCGTTATTTGCCCCGCCTTGCATAGTCGCATCTAAAAAAGTAAAATGCAGGGAAGGCTGGATAAAGAAAAACAACTCGAGAGGCGGAGCCTGCCCCAGCCCAAAAACCCGATTATCGGCTACTACCGACTCTGACAAATGCGCTACCTTGCCCCAACGAAACATCGTTGCCATTGTCAGATTCTGAAATACATTACCCATTGATAATGAGGTATTTAGCAAAATTTTGTGTGCCTTGTCCAAGGCGTACATACTTTGTGTACGAATCGTGTAGCCGGTGGCATTGGGTATCTGATACTGCCAGCCCACCGGCGCATCGAAGCCAAAAGTCCGATGATACCATTTTTGTACCGCCTCAGCCCGCGAATCGGGTCCCAAAACTCCGTATTGTCCGCCCAACTTGACAAAAGAATGAGGGCGCAACATCATTTGCCCATACCCGCCGGCATACAACCAACCGGCAAACGGGCGGTCAATTCGATTTACATTGCGAATATAAGCCGACTGAGGATTGTAAATTGATTGTCCTATTTCAAAGGTCAAAACAATTTTTCGGTCGGGGGTGAGTGGGTTGAGCAAACGGCGATAAAATACCTGCAAACCGTTGGTGTAATAGCGGTCTTGCCCAACGAACAAATACACATCATTGTCATTTTTGAAGCCAATTTCTGAGGCTCTATATTTATCCTTTTTTTGAGCTAAAATATTGATAACCAGACAATTAAGTATAATACAGATTACGACAAATCTTGAATACATTTTGAGTGTTTTGAAGTAAAAACAAAAAAGTGGTTAAAAATATTGCTCCAAAGTTAATCAATTCCAATTATTTGGAAAATGCCCAACTTGATAACTCGAACTATAAATTTCTTCAAAAAATCATATTCTCAATTGTCCATTTTATGCTATACCTCAAAGTATTGATTTCACCAAAAACAAAGCTCAGAATTGGGTTTATGAGAGTCTATCGTAATCGTTTGCGGAAAAATTATATTACATCTTCACAATTTATTCTTGAGTTTTCTAGGATAATTCATTTTTATTTCAATTATATTTACTAAAAAACTGCTATTAGCCATTGAGAATTATATTTTATGAATCTTAAAAATTCTTAGAAAAATACAAAAAATAACAGTTTTGGTATAAACTCAAAATTATAAAACACTAAGACAACAAAAATTTTTAACTACTTGATTATCAGATAGTTAAAAAAATAATTGCTGACAATAAACTTATGAAACCGATTAAAGCCTGTATTTTTGATTTAGACGGCGTGATTGTCGATACTGCCAAATACCATTTTTTGGCTTGGCAACGCTTGGCGCAAGAACTTGGCATCACTTTTACCGAACACGACAACGAAAGACTCAAGGGAGTAAGCCGAGTCGAATCTTTGAAAATTATTTTAGAAATTGGCAATAAAACCATCGCCGAAGCCGAATTTGAATCGGCAATGGCGCGCAAAAACGGCTGGTTTTTGGATTATATTCATCAAATGACTCCCGAAGAAGTATTGCCGGGCGTACAAAAGTTTTTAGACGAATTAAAAAGTCAGAATATCAAAATTGCTTTGGCATCTTCGAGCAAAAACGCCGAAACAATCCTCCAACAAATTGGAATGTTGGCTTATTTTGAGGCAATTATTGATGGCAACCAAGTCATAGAAACCAAACCAAACCCCGAAATATTTTTGAAAGCTGCACGTGCCATTGACGAAAAACCCGAAAATTGCATTGTCTTCGAGGATGCCATTGCGGGCGTTGAAGCGGCAATCAATGGCGGTTTTAGGGTGGTGGGCATTGGTTTGCCCGAGGTTTTGGGGGAGGCGGATTGGGTGGTGCGTGGTTTTGAAGGATTTGGTTTAGCAAATTTGCAAAGTATATTACAATAGTTCGGGAAGTTTCTAGTTCCGAGTTTCTAAGCCCCCTGCCCCGCCAAAGGCGGGGGTTCTGGACTAAGTAATTGAAAATCAAGCAATTAACTGAAAAGTTATTAATTTTATAAATGCTTGACCGTGTCTGCCTCTGGCTGATAATCAACGAGTTATAAAACATTCACAAAGTATTGTAAGGTATTGATTATCAATTGATTATAGTATCAAGGAAAAAAATAATGTAAATAATATTTTTGATAAGCTATTGACTTTCAAGTGATTAAAAAATTATTCACTATTCATTACATATAAAGATTTAATTCGTTTTTAATCCAAAATTAAAACTTTAAAAATATGACCATAATAATTCCTGACCAAGTAGCGGAAGCTGCTCACCTTGACGAAAAACAAGTAAAGCAGCAATTAGCCCTTCGCTTGTATGATACCAAAGTACTGGGGTTATATGAGGCACGCTTGTTAGC
Organism: Microscillaceae bacterium; assembly: GCA_025455045.1. Classification (GTDB taxonomy): domain Bacteria; phylum Bacteroidota; class Bacteroidia; order Cytophagales; family Microscillaceae; genus JALONJ01. The sequence goes on from JALONJ010000620.1 coordinate 2,682, forward strand.
AGAAATGACCGAACTTGAGTTTTATGATTTAATGAAAGCTAATAATGTTTATATCAATTATGATTTAGCGGATTTGGCGCACGATATTTCTGTTCTACCTCTAATGCCTTCAAAAAAATGATTGTAATTAGTGACAATTCACCTTTAAGTGCATTTTTAGCAATCAATAGATTAGACATTTTAAAATCAATGTATGAAAAAATAATCATCCCAAAGGCAGTTTATCAGGAATTGGAAAATCTAAAATTAAGAGGGGTAGATATTTCGCCTATTCAAAATGCAGAACGGATCGAGATTCAAATGGCGATTCCAATGCCTAATGTTTTACCAAGTGGGGTTTTGGATGCAGGAGAGACTGAAGCTATCTGGTTGGCAAAACAATTAAATGCCGATTGGTTAATAATTGATGAGAATAAAGGTAGAAAAGTAGCATTACAACTTGGCTT
>JALONJ010000162.1 GCA_025455045.1 Microscillaceae bacterium
GCTTATATCACCCAAAATATTGGTCGTTTTTTGGACTTTTTTCTCCCATATTTTAAACCCGAAAAACCACCCGAAATAATAAATGTCGTGCAATAAAAAAAATAATCAAAATACTCACCTACCTTTTTGATTATGAGGCAATTACAAAAAAAACCGATTCGCGCTTGCGCGCAAATCGGCTCTCTCAATCCAAACGGCGGTTTTAAGCCAATGCCGGAATTTTTTCTTCCTCAGCTACCAGAGCTACATATTTTTTCAAAATACTTTTTGCCAAAGCCGATTTGTGTACTTCATCAGCTCCGTCATAAATCCGTGAAGGACGCTCGTGCCGCCACAAAGCCGACAAAATGGTATCGTCCGAAATGCCCAAACCACCGTGAACCTGAATGGCTCGGTCAAGGATTTCGTGCATTATTTTGGGAACAAAAAACTTAATTGCCGATATTTCATTTCTTACGGCCGGTGCGCCGTAGAGGTCAATCCGGCGGGCTGTATCCAATACCATCAAGCGGGCGGCATCGATATTGGCTCTTGATTCGGCAATCCAATGCTGAATCACTTGCTTGTCTGCCAAAGGTTCACCCGGATTTAGCTCTCGTTTGAGTGCATATTTAATCATCATATCCAAAGCTCGCTCCGAAATCCCAATCCAGCGCATACAGTGGTGAATCCTACCCGGTCCGAGTCGGTGTTGCGCCAAAGCAAAGCCCATTCCGGGTTTGCCAATGATATTTTCTTGGGGAACACGGCAGTTTTCATAGCGAATTTCGGCGTGGCTGGCGTGTCCTTCGCCGGCATCGCCCATCACACTGATATTGCGAATAAATTTGAAGCCCGGGTTGTCGGTCGGCACTATAATCATACTGGCGCGTCCGTGGGGTGCGGCATCGGGGTTGGTAACTGCCATCACAATCGCAAATGCGGCTCCATCAGCCGACGAAGTGTACCATTTATGCCCGTTGATGACCCACTCATCGCCGTCCAAAACCGCCGTTGTACCCATATTGATTGGATTTGAACCGGCAAACTCCGGCTCAGTCATTGAAAAACAACTGCGAATTTTGCCTTCTACCAAGGGTTTTACAAATTTTTCGTGCTGCTCGGGTGTGCCAAACTGGTGCAACAATTCAAAGTTGCCAATATCGGGGGCTTGACAACCAAAAGCATAATGTCCATACGGACTAGAGAAAGCCAACACCTCGCTCAACTGCCCAAACTCGCACAAAGTAAGCCCCAAACCACCCAAATCGGTAGGTAGGTGCAAGCCCCAAAGACCCATTTCGCGGATTTTTTGGCGTTTTTCTTCCAATAGCTTGGCAGTGGCGTTCCAGCTTCCGTGTCCGGCACCCTCTAGCGGAATAATCTCCTCTTTAATAAATTTTTTGACCTTTTCCAAGATAGGTTGGAGGCGTTCGGTCATAAATAAATCAGTCATAGAAATTTTGAATTTTAAAATTTGGAAATTTATTTTTTTATAAAGCATTGATTATCAAATGGTTATGGATAATATCAAACTATTTCGCAATTGTCCTACAATTTGATAAAAATGTTGGTTATCCGTCAAACGAGCTATTTGTAAAGCCCCTTCTAAGCTCGCCAAGATGAGCAAGGCTTGGGCAAAACTATCGCCCTCAAAACGCAGAGTTTGGCTTGCTCGTCCTTTTTCCAAAATACTTTGTAACCAAGCGATACAAGTTTGGGTGATTTTTTGCCCGGCAATTTGCATTTTTTCGGGAATCGCGGCAAAATTTACCGCCAAAGTGCCTATCAGCCCAATTTTGAGTTTTTTTTCTAAATAATGTTGATAAATGGATAAAAAAAAGTCCAGCTCTTCGGGCGGGCTAAGGTTTTTGGCTTGCGCTTTTTCTTGCAATTTTTTTAATTTTTCAAAAGCATACAAAACCACAGCTTCGCCCAAATCTTCCTTGCTCGGAAAATAGTAATGGATAGAGGCATTTTTGATCCCCAAAGCCACCGCAATATCTTTATAGCTAAAGGCATTATAACCTTTTTGATGCAATAAATCTTCGGCTATATCTAAAATCGATTGTTTTGTATCTTTTTGAATGGCTACTTCCATTTTTGCACAAATTCAGGAATAAATTTTATTTTTCAAATCTACCTACTAATAGGTAGATAAGCAAGGATTTGCTAAATTATTTTTTTCACAGGTTGCCATTTGATAAATTTAAAACATAACCAATTGATAATCAATTAATTATATTTTTGTAAAAAAATAAATGTTCAAATATTTGTGTTTTTCAAAAAGTGAACATATCTTTGGATCTCATAGCTGGTTGAAGGATACCGTAGCCCTAACCGACATCCCCGTCGGTGGCTACGGTTTTTTTGTGGGCTTATTCAAATATAAAAAAGGCAAATCATACCAAAACATAAAAGCCAAATAGCCGGTTGCTTATCAACTGACCATTTGGCTTCCGACGGGTTTATTGTAAAGATTATTCGCCTTCGGGAATCATTTCGCCATCTAATAGCTGTTCGTCTCGGAAGTGCCAATCAATTTCGCTGTTGGGTGTGTTTTCCATCAGGGCAATAATCGGGAGGATAAATTTGGAAGAAATGGTATTCAAATACTCTAAATTGAACTCAAAACGAGTGCTTTCGTTAGGATTTTTTTTATAATCGTATAACCACTTGATAATGGGCTGATAAAATGCCTCGGCATCTAACAACAATGACCTTCCCTCGAACAAAAATATTCCTTCGGCAGGATTCAAAACCACTTTGGGGCTTTCGGCAGTGGCTTCAATAATCAAAGATTGCATCATAGATTTATTATATTTTAAAGTTTAATGATTGGTTGGGATTTTTAAGGGTTTGATAATCAGTTGATTATCAAACAAAAATTTACTCATCAAAAAATTTAATTTCAAAAGGAATTTTGAGCATATCTATCAAGTGCGATAGGTCGTCGTCATCTTCAAACATATACCATACAATTGATGCTCCCGCAATTTTGTCCAGTGCTTTAAAGACCTCGAGAATTTTTAATAAAGTTACCGTATTGTAATATTCCAATTTGAATACAAATTTGGTCTCTTTGACCGGCGACTTGGCGTAGGCGGCAATCCAGAGCAAAATAGGGGTAAAAAACACCTCAGCATCTTCGGGGATACACTTGCCACCCATTTCAAATTTCTGCTTAGCAGGGTCTAAAATCAAATACGGGGTGTCTTTACCCTCTTTCAATATGACTGCTTTCATTTTTGCGTTTGGCGTTTTTGGAGACAGTTTAGTTTACAATCATCAATGATTACTTGTGCCTTGCTAGATTATGGTTTTGGAGTAGATAATTCTACTTTGACGTTTTTAATTTTTGAACCACATAGTAACATAGAAAACATAGAAAAATACAATTTTTATAAATCGCTGATTATCATAGAACTTTCGCTTAGGTCGCATAAACTTGCCTCCGCCTTGGGCGGGCAGGCAAGGGCTGATATGCCGTGGCTTGTGTCCCCACAAGCCATCAAGCGAAAGCCCTATAACACAATTTATCAGCACCTTTTAACTCTATAATAAGCCTTTGATTATCAAGTGATTAAATCTTTGAGCAAGTATGCCAAGCCTTGCTACTTTTGTGCCGGAAACTTCATTCGATAGTCCACTTTTACATTGCCCTTGCTGATATTGCTTAATTTGGACTTGAGCAAGGTTTTTTTTAAGCTCGACAGGTGGTCAATAAACAGTTTGCCCTCGATGTGGTCGTATTCGTGTTGAATCACCCTTGCGGCAACTCCTTCATACGTTTCTTCGTGTTCTTGCCAATTTTCATCAAAGTATTTGAGACGTATTTTGGGTTTGCGATACACATCTTCGCGGATATTGGGAATACTTAAGCAGCCTTCTTGAAAAGCCCATTTTTCGCCTTCTTCTGCTAAAATTTGGGCATTGATAAATACTTTTTTGATGCCGGTTTCGCTATCTTCCATACGGTCGGTATCCACAATAAACAAACGAATGCCGAGTCCGATTTGCGGAGCCGCCAGCCCCACGCCACTAGCCTCGTACATAGTTTCGTACATATCTTGTATAAGTTTGGGCAAATCCAAACCGGGGTCGTCTTTTTGAATGTTTTGGGCAACTTTTTTCAAAACCGGGTCGCCATACGCCACAATCGGATAAATCATAAAAATATCAAGGTTTTTAAAAATTATTAATTAGATTATTGCTTATTTTGCTCCAAATACGATTGCAAAATAATAACTGCACTTACTTTGTCGATGTTTCCTTTATTTTGGCGGTCTTTTTTCTTGGTACCACCGGCGATCATCGCCGCCAAAGCCATTTTGGAAGTGAAGCGTTCATCGTGCAAATGTATGGGTTTTTCGGGAAAATTCTTCTTAAGTAAATTTACAAATGCCTCTACCAAAGGCGTGGCATCGGTGGGTTTGCCCAGCATATCCGATGGTTTGCCTACTACAAATGCCTCTACGTCTTCGTTTTGGAGGTATTTTTTCAAATAATCAATCACATCTTTGGCGTGAATGGTATCTAGGGCAGTGGCAATAATTTGCAGAGGGTCGGTTACGGCAAGCCCTACTCGTTTGCTTCCATAATCAATGGCAATAATTCGTGGCATTTTTCGTCAAATTAATTTATAATTTCTAGTTTCGGATTTCTAGTTCCGAGTTTTTAGTTTCGAGTTTCTAGTTCCGAATTTCAAGCTAATTCATTGATAATCAAGTATTTAAAACCATTTCTAATATCCTCTCTACTTGGGAGTGGGTGGATCGAGGCGTTGTATCAATTCTTGGGCTTTTTGGGGCTGATTTTTATAATAAAGCGAAATAATGCGCCAATAAGGGGTAATAAAAAACATAAAGGTCAAGCCAATGATGACCAAACTACGCACCAACAACTGCCGATAATACTCAAATACTTGGGCATTGGCGGCAATCCATAGATTGATGAGTAGCGTAATCACCAAACCCAAAAAGCCATAAAGAGCCACTTTGAGCAAGCCGGTAGCTCCCGGTAATAAAAACAATTTGATACCCAAGGCTTGTACCGCCAAAGCGCAATTGAGCAATACCAACCAATTGAGAATCAACAAAGCCCCCGCCGGACGATTTTGACTATTGACAAAAGCCATCACGACATACCCCAAAGCCAACAACGAACTAGCTACAAGGGTGAGCAATTGCCCCAACTCAATACCTTGAATCCGCAAAGCAAACCCCAAAACCGCAACTACTGCCAAAACAAGCTCGATATAAAAAAGATTTTTTAACATCTTCAATTTTTTTTCAAAATTATACACTCCTTAGCACATTGGAAACTCGCTACTGCCAAAATAAGTTTAATTTTTTATAAATCATTCACAATTAATAGCTTACAAATAAAATCAATTTATTGTGAACAATAGTTCGGACAGTTTCTGGTTTCTAGTTCCAGCAATTCCCACTTTGGCACATATAACTCATTGATTATCAATGGGTTAAAAATCTAGGTAAACGATTATTTTATAACTAACTGATTATCAGGGTTTTATAATTTAATAAAATTTTTATAACTCATTGATAATCAAGCACTTATCCATAGTGGGAATTGCTGTTCTAGTTCCAAGTTTTTTGTTAAGTGCTTGATAATCAGTCAGTTACCAGAAATATTTAAAATAGCATAACTAGCTGATAATCAATTACTTATAAAAACTATCCGAAGTATTGGTGAAAAAACATAAAAATAATTGCATCAAAATTTTGTAAATCTAAAAACAGCTTCTATATTTGCACTCCAATTTGCGGATGTGGCGAAATTGGTAACCGCATCAGACTTAGGATCTGACGCCGCGAGGTTTGGGGGTTCGAGTCCCTTCATCCGCACTATAATAATATACAACCTCAACATTTTCGGTTGAGGTTTTTTTATTATAAATAATTCCGATTTTTTAATTTTTTTAAACACTTCATTATCAGATACTTAGAAGTAATCTGTTAGCTGATTGTTCAAGTTGAATTAAAAAATCAAGCAATAATCCCCGAAAAAACTATACAAACCTTAAACTTGTTAAAGTCTTGGAAATAGTATTAGATAGAAAAAGCACCACCCTAGCCTCATTAAACATTAAAATTGCTGAGGCTGATTACTTGCCCGAAGTAAACAAAAAACTGAAAGAGTATAGCAAAAAAGCTGTGATGAAAGGCTTTCGTCCGGGCAAAGTACCGGTTCAGTTGGTCAAAAAAATGTATGGCAAAACTTTATTAGCCGAGGAAGTCCAAAAAATATTGAGTAGTCAAATGTTTGGTTACATTCGAGAAAATAAATTGACGCTCGTTGGTGAACCCCTGCCCGACAATGAACACCCTGCCATAGACTTTGACAACGAAAAAGATTTTGAATTTGTATATCGCTTGGGTTTGGCTGGAGATTTTACAGTTAATATCAATGAACTGGATATCATCAAATACAATGTTGTGCAAACCGAAGAACAAATGACCGAAATAGTGAACAATTTGCGCAAAGAATACGGTAGTCACGAACACCCCGAAGTCGTGGAAGCCGGTGATTTGCTTTCGGGTCAATTGTTACAAATTCTACCTCCCGCCGCCGAAGACGAAGCTCAACCCGAAGCCATTGACCAAAAAGTGTATATTGAACTAAACCAAGTAAATGAGGCGATTCAGGCAACATTGATTGGATTATCCAAAGAAAATGCTACCCCCATTGTCTTAGATTTGAATAATCTCTTTGAAGAAGATAACCAAACCAAGGTAGCCCAAATGTTGAATATGGAGCAAGAAGACCTTGCGAATTTGAGTGGCGAGTTTCAGTTTACTTTGGAAGAAATTCATCGGACTGTGCCGGCAGAGATGGACAAAGCGTTTTTTACCAAAATATTCAATGATGAATCCATTGAAACCGAAGATGAATTTATCAATCAACTCAAAACTAACATTACCAACAACTACCTCGATAGTTCAGAGGCTTATATTTTAAAACAAATTATCAAAAAATTGCCTCAACTGACAACTATTGAATTGCCCCACGAATTTTTGAAAGAGTGGTTGGGAATTGTCAATGAAGGTAAATTTACCCCTGAGAAGATTGAAGAAGAATATGATTTGTTTACCAATAATCTTAAATGGGATTTGATAAAAAATCAAATTGCCGCTCAACAAAACTTAAATGTTAGTGATGAGGAGGTATATCTACAAGCTCAGGCGATTGTATCCTCGCAACTTGGTGGGTTTTTACCACACTCTGGCCAAGACCCTCGGTTGGTAAAAATGTTTGATGATTTTGTGAATCATTATTTGGAAGGTAATGATGGACGCAATTATCAAACAGTCGTAAAAAAAGCCCTGGAAATCAAAGTATTTGAATACATCAAAGCCTCGATTGTGCTTTCCGAAAAGGAAATCAACAGCAAAGATTTTGAAGCTTTGTATTACAGCCGTGATTAATAATAAGTAGCTGATAATCAGCAAATTATGATATAAAAAAGCTAACTTTTCCCAAAGTTAGCTTTTTTTATAAATAGCTCGTTGGGTTTCTGGTTTCTAAGCCTCTGTCGCGCCAAAGGCGGATTCAGTTCCGAGTTAAGAACTAATCATTTGAATCTTCAATTCAGCCAATTAGCCCACCAGTTTTTAGCTTAAAACTGGTCGCACTACTGATTAATTCGGTGTTTTTTTCGGCGATTTGGGCAAAAAAACTTAAATTTGTTTTCAAATGTTGATAAGGTTCTTATTCACGAACAAAAACACGAAGGCTCGCCGGTGATGGCGGGTAGTAAATATGTATTGCGCTCAGATGTGATGTATAGAAAAATGCTAAATAACTGATAATCAATTAATTATATATAAAATGAATGAGCAACTTATTTATTCTAAATTGAGCTTGCTAAGCTCGGAATCGCTTAAAGTGGAGCTTTTGCAATATTTGGATTACTTGTTGAGTAAGCAATTTGCCGAAAAATCAACCCTAAAAAGAATGCCTAGGTTTGGCTCGGCTAAAGGTACTTTTAAAATGGCTCCCGATTTTGATGCGCCATTGGATGATTTTAAAGATTATAGTCCGGATAAAATCTAATTAAACATAACCAACTGATTATCAATCACTTACAAATAATATTTCAATTTCTAATCTTCATTCTGTAATTTGCAAGCCAAATCAAATTAATCAACCCAATCCACGAAAAACGAAGCATCATAAAATATGAAAACAGTCAAAAAAATATTAAAAATTGTTGGTATTGCTGTAGTAAGCCTATTTCTCTTGTTACTCATTGCGGGCTGGGCAATCGCCTACTTTTATGCCGATGACATCAAAAAAATGGTGGACGAGCAAATCGCCAAAACCGTGAATGCCGAAGTCAATTTTTCGGAAAAAGATTTGGGGTTGAGCCTCATTCGCAACTTCCCCAATATTGCGGTTTATCAAGGCAATTTGAGCGTAGTGGGCAAAGACCAATTCAAAGGCGATACTTTATTTGCCAGCAAAAATATCAAAGTAGTGATTGATGTTTGGAGTTTGTTCTCGAGCCAGCCACAAATTCGGGGCATTTATGTCGATTCACCCCACATTTTGGCAAAAGTCCTCAAAAACGGCAAGGCAAATTGGGATATTATGATTCCTACGCCCGAAGACACCACCAAAACCAAACCCGAAGAAAAACCTACCAAATTTGATGTAAGTATTCGTTGGTGGGAAATTGATAACGGGCGCATTGTGTATGACGACAAATCGATGGGCGTTTATACCAAAATTGAAAACCTCAACCACAACGGCAGTGGCAATTTTAATCAAGATGTATTTGATTTAAGCACCAATACGCAGGTCGAGAAATTTAGAATGGATTATGGCGGCATTACTTATATGGAAAACAAAATGCTAGATGTAGCCATGGTTTTGAATATGAATTTGCCCGAATCGAAATACACTTTTAAAGAAAATAAAGTCAAAATCAATGATTTTGCCTTTGGTTTTGATGGTTTTGTGCAAATGTTGAAAGATAAAATTGCTATGGACATCAAATACAAAGCCCAAGCAAACGAATTTAAAAATATCCTTTCTTTAGTGCCGGGAATGTTTGCCAATACTGCCGAATTTCAAAAACTCAAAACCAGTGGTACTTTAGCTTTTGATGGTTTTGTCAAAGGCAATTATGCCGAAAAAGAAATGCCCGGTTTTGGTCTCAATTTGCAAGTGGATAAAGGAATGTTTCAATATCCTGACCTGCCTACGGCAGTCAATAATGTAGCCGTTGATTTGAAAATTGACAACAAAAGCGGCGTAGTGGAAGAAACCGTCATCAATTTGGCAAAATTTCACGCTGATTTGGGCAAAAATCCGATTGATGCCAAAGCTAAAATTGAAAAACTGGTCAATTCATTGATTGATGCCAACGTAAAAGCCAAAATTGATTTGGGGGATATGAACAAAATGATCCCGATGCCGGGCTTGGTTTTGCGGGGTATTTATGGTTTAGATGCCACCGTCAATGGCGTTTATAATACCGCTCAAATGCCTAGTGTAAGTGCTACGATGAGTATGGCAAACGGCTATGTCAAATCCAATCAATTTCCCGAGGCTTTGGAGGCAATGAATTTTTTGACTACTATCAAAAACTCCAGTGGCAAATACGCCGATACCAAAATTAATCTCCAAAATTTCAATATGATTTTGGATAAAGAAGCATTTTCGGCAAGCGGATTTGTCGAGAATTTAGATGATATTACCTATAATTTCAAAGGCAAAGGCGGCATTGATTTGGGCAAAATTGTCAAATTATTCCCCTCCTATTTTACTGATATGAGCCTTGCCGGAAAAATCAAAGCCGATATTGCTACCGAAGGTAGAATGTCTTATGCGTTGAATGGACAATATGAAAAATTACCGACTTCGGGTTTTGTCAATATCAACGATTTTGCCTATTCCGATAAGGCATATTTGCCGCAAGGCTTCAAAATCACTTCGGCGCAAACCGATTTTACCCCCAAAAATATCCAATTGAAACAAGCCAACGGCTTTTTGGGGCAAAGCGACTATGCGGTAAGCGGTAGCCTCAGCAATTACATTGCCTATGTTTTCAAAGGCGAAACTTTGAGCGGAAAAATGGATTTTAAATCCAATAAATTCATTTTAGATGAATGGATGCCCGCCACTACGCCCGCGCCGACTACCGAAGCAAAAGCCGAAACCAAGCCGGTAGCGACCAGTTCGGAAGCCAAACCCGCTTCTACGCCCTCTTACTCGCAAAGTTCGGTGGTCGAAATCCCCAAAAACATTGATTTTGTCTTGGATTCTTATATCAAAGAAGTAAAATACGGCAAAATTCCGATTGAAGAAGTCAAAGGCTTAATTATTATCCGCGATGGTGTAGTCAAGATGGAAAACATCAATTTCAATTCTTTGGGTGGGGCATTTGTTACCAATGGCTCGTATAGTGCCGTAGATAAATTTCATCCCAAATACAGTTTTGATTTTGGTATCAAAAACCTGCCTTTGAGCAATGCTTACTCAGCTTTTGTAGAAACCGGCAAAGGCTTGGCAAGCAAATATACGGGCAAAATGAGCAGCCTTTTCAAAATCAGTGGCGACCTCGGACCCGATATGATGCCTCTGTTTGACAAGACAATGAGTGGGCAATTCAAACTCGATTTATTGGAAGGCTATATCAAAGATGCCAATTTGTTAAAAAGTATCAATAGTTTTTTGAAACTAAGCGAAGGAGACGAAATTCCTTTAAAAGATATGTTTATGAACGCCGAAATCAAAGACGGAATGGTCAATTACAAGCCTTTTACCATTCAGACCGGTGAGCAGAAATTGGATATAACCGGCGGACACGGCGTAGATGGCAGTTTGGATTTTAAAATTACAACCAAATTGCCCAAAGGCAAATTGACGACCATAGGCACACTTGGAGCCGCCAAACTGTTGGGCAAAGACCCCAAAGAACTAGAAGACCGCAATTTATTATTCGGTTTGACCGGCAATTATAAAAACCCTAAATTCAATCTATTGGGAGTAGATGGCAAACCCGTCGAGAGTGTCAAAGAAGCCGTCAAAGAAAAGGCTAAAGAAAAAGTTGAAGAAAAGAAAAAAGAAGTAGTGGACAAAGGCAAGGACGAAGCCCGCAAAAAAGCCGAAGCCGCCCTCGCCGAAGCCCGCAAAGAAGCCGACATCATCATTGCCGCCGCCAAAGAACAATCGGACAAACTAAAAGCCGAAGCCGATGCCAAATACAAAGAAGCTTTAGACAAAGCCTATAGCGAAGCTTACAATCGCGCCCCCATCGCCAAAACCAAAGCCGGAGATTTGGCGCGCCAAGCGGCAGATAAAGTCGCCAAACCCGCCCGCGACAAGGTGTATCAGCAAGCCGACAATTTGGTAGCCGAAGCCCAAAAACGCGCCGATAAAATGATTGCCGATGCTCAAACCAAAACAAATCAATTGACTAACTGATGAGGATATATTAGGAATTAAGAATTAGGAATTAGTTCTACTTTGGCACTTTAAATTAACGTGAATATTTTAGTAACTATTTGATAATGAGCTAATTATGATACAAAAAATTAATTGTTTCAAA
>JALONJ010000163.1 GCA_025455045.1 Microscillaceae bacterium
GTATTTATAAGTAGCTCATTATCAATTAGTTGTATAAAACCTTATTTATAAAAATTCTAAAAGATTAAATATTCGTTGAAAATTTATACAGTGGGAATTACTGGTATGTAACCCAATCTTTGGGCTGTGCCTCCCACAGCCTAAAGGCGGTGTTACAATATTATGAATATTTGATTGTCAATGTTTTAAATTGGAGTTATTAAAAGTGCTGAAGAACCAAGAAATAATCGCAACCAATTGATAATCAATCAATTATATAAATTTATTTAAAAATATTTAATCATTAAAAAGCTAAAGCCTTGACAATCAGAGGGTTTGCATCGACAATTTTTTAAATAAAATTTGTAAAATTTGTGTCGATGTGTAATTTTGGGGTATGGACAAAAAATGTTACCAAATATACCCGCAAAGTTGCTACGGACTCGAGGCGATTGCCGATGAGTCTGTCCACGCTCTTGTTACCGACCCGCCTTACGGTATCAGCTATCAAGCCCACTATTGGGACAAGGATTTGCCCAACCGCCAAATTTGGCAAGATGCGCATCGAGTTCTCAAACCCGGCGGTTTTGGTCTGGTGTTTTCGTCCGTCCGGCTGATGCATCGCTTGATGGTAGATTTGGAAGACAGTGGTTTTTTGATAAAAGATGTGTTGTTTTGGGTATTTTTGAATGGTATGCCCAAGTCGCGCAATGTGGGCTTGGAAATAGACAAAAAACTGGGCTTTGCCAGCGAAATCATTGGGAACTACAGCTATGTGCAAGGCTACAAAAAAGGTGGAGCCGACACTTATACAGTTCGGCAAAAAAATAAATGCAAACCCACTTCGGAATTGGGCAAAAAATACGATGGGGCCGGACTGGGCATCAAACCCGCTTATGAACCAATTATTTTGATTCAAAAACCCCTTGAAAAAGGTTTGAATGTTGCGCAAAACATTCTAAAATACCAGACCGGTGCTTTGAACCTCGAAGAAACTCGAATCCCGTATGCCGAAGGCGAAAGCAAAGTAGGGCATAACCCACACCCGCACGGGCGCGTAACCGCCAATATCTTGCGGACGGAGGCTTGGGAAGATGGCTACGACAAGTTTTTTATGATTCCCAAAGTACGCCAAAATGCCGAAGAATTTAATCATCACCCTACCCTCAAACCCTTTGAGTTGATGAGCCATTTGGTCAAATTGGTAAGTTTTGAGAACCAAACCATTCTTGACCCCTTTATGGGAAGTGGTACTACCGGGCTGGCTTGCTTGAATTGGCAGCGAAAATTTATCGGTTATGAAATTGACGCAGCCTATTTTGAAATCGCCCAACTGCGCTTATCCGGTACACGCAAAGTGAAAACGCGCAAGAAAAAACAAGCTGAATATTCAGCAGTGCGAAGCGAACTTTGAGGGGTGAGGAATTTTTGTTTCAGAAAACAGGTATTTGATAAAATATTTTCCTTTCTTATGCCTCGATTTTGCAACAAAGATTTTGGGTATTGCTTGCCTATTCAATCAGTGATTAGTTATGTATCAAATTCAATAGTACTACTACTCTTAAATTCCAAAACGAAATGCAATATTATAACTATTTGATTATCAATTAGTTATGTATATTCTAAGCCTGCTTGTACGCACGCTAGGCACGTTGGAAACGAGTAAATAAAAAGTGCTAGGCTTGGAAGCCTAGCACATTGAGTAAATTGAGATAACTAAAAAATTATTCACTCTACATTATTCATTATTCACTATTCATTACTTATCATTTGTTCACAAAACTAATGCGGTCAAAATCATCCATTTTAATTTCAATGACCGAATCTTTTTGCACTTTTCCGGCAAGGATTTCTTTGGAGAGTTCATTCAAAATTCGTCTTTGCATTACTCGTTTCAAAGGTCTGGCTCCGTATTGCGGGTCGTAGCCCATATCGGCAATCATCTGCAACACGTGGTCATCGGCAAATAAACTCACCCCACCTTCTTGCAGGCGTTGTTGGATTTGGCGGAATTGGATATCCACAATTTTTCGCATATCGCCTTGGGTAAGCGGGCGAAACATTATCATTTCGTCCACTCGGTTCAAAAATTCGGGTCTTACCCGCTTTTTGAGCAGGGCAAAAACTTCTTCTTTGGTATCTTCGAGTATATCAAATTCGTTTTGGGGGGTAATTTTTTCAAAGTTCTTTTGGATAATATCCGAACCCATATTCGAGGTCATAATGATAATTGAGTTTTTGAAGTTGGCAATTCGCCCCTTGTTATCCGTTAAGCGTCCTTCGTCCAGTACTTGCAACAAAATATTGAAAGTATCGGGGTGGGCTTTCTCAATTTCATCTAATAGAATAACCGAGTAAGGCTTGCGGCGCACGGCTTCGGTGAGTTGCCCACCTTCGTCATAGCCTACATAGCCCGGAGGCGCACCTATCAAGCGGCTGACCGAGTGCGATTCTTGATATTCGGACATATCAATCCGCACCATCGCATTTTCATCATTGAACAAAAATTCGGCTAAGGATTTTGCTAATTCGGTTTTGCCCACGCCGGTCGTACCCAAGAAAATAAACGAACCAATGGGGCGTTTGGGGTCTTGCAAACCCGCCCGACTGCGCCTGACAGCATCGGAAATGGCGCGAATGGCGGTGGTTTGTCCGGCAACACGTTTGCCTAGCTCATCTTCCAAATGCAGGAGTTTTTCGCGCTCGCTTTGCACCAATTTGGTTACGGGTATTCCGGTCCATTTGGCTACTACATCGGCTATTTCTTCGGTGGTTACTTCCTCTTTCAACATTCCGCCACCCTTGGTTTTGAGTTCCTCGACTTGTTTTTGAAATTCCGCAATTTTTCTTTGCGACTCAGGAATTTTGCCGTAAGTCAATTCCGAAACCACTGTAAAATCACCTTCACGGGTGGCGCGCTCGGCTTCAATTTTGTAGCGGTCAATGTTTTCTTTTTCTTTTTGAATATTGATAATTACATCTTTTTCAGCTTGCCACTTAGCCCGCAAAGAGTCGCGTTTTTCGCTCAAATCGGCAATTTCTTTGGAGAGCAAGGCTTCTTTGTCTTGATCGTTTTCGCGGCGAATGGCTTCGCGCTCAATTTCCAATTGCATTATTTTGCGATTGACTTCGTCGAGTTCTTCGGGCATTGAGTCTATTTCCATTCGGAGCTTGGCGGCGGCTTCGTCCATCAAGTCAATTGCTTTATCGGGCAGATAACGGTCAGAAATATAACGGTTTGACATCTCGACGGCGGCAATGATGGCATCATCTTTAATCCTTACGCCGTGGTGGAGTTCGTATTTTTCTTTCAAACCTCGCAAGATTGAAATGGCATCTTGAATTTCGGGTTCGTCCACCATTACGGCTTGGAAACGGCGTTCGAGGGCTTTGTCTTTTTCAATATATTTTTGGTATTCTTTCAAAGTGGTTGCGCCAATGGCGTGCAATTCGCCGCGTGCCAAAGCCGGTTTGAGCAAGTTGGCGGCATCCATTGCGCTATCGCCACCCGCGCCCGCACCTATGAGGGTGTGGATTTCGTCAATAAATAAAATGATTTCGCCTTCCGAATCAATCACTTCTTTGATTACGGCTTTCAATCTTTCTTCAAATTCGCCTTTGTATTTAGCCCCAGCCACCAGCAAGCCCATATCGAGCGAAACGAGGATTTTGCTTTTCAAATTTTCCGGCACATCACCCGCCACAATTCTTTGCGCCAAGCCTTCGGCAATGGCAGTTTTGCCCACGCCCGGCTCGCCCAAAAGAATTGGATTATTTTTAGTTCTTCGAGAAAGGATTTGCAAAACTCTTCGGATTTCTTCATCACGTCCGATGACGGGGTCGAGCTTGCCTTCTTTTGCCAAATCATTCAGATTTTTGGAGTAGCGTTCCAAAGATTTGTATTGCGATTCCGCCGATTGCGAATTGACTTTGCGCCCGCCCCGCAGGTCGAGAATGGCTTTTTTGAGGTATTCTTCCGTAAAACCTACATCTTTGAGCAAGGTAGAAACTTTGTCGCGCCCCGCCAACATTCCCAACAAAATATGCTCAATGGCAATGTATTCATCTTTGAAATCTTTGGCGTAGCGTTCGGCTTTTTGGAGGGCATACACCAAGTCGTTTGCCAAGTAGGGGTCTCCCGAAGTCCTTGGAAATGAGCGAATTAAGTCTTCCAATTTGGTTTCCAACAAAGCCCGATTGATGTTGAGTTTTTTCAACACAAAACCAACCAGATTGTCGTCTTCTTCCAAAATTGCTTTGAGCAAATGCGCCGATTCAATCGCTTGGTGCGTATTGCCGATAGCAATTTGGGAGGCTTGCTGGATAGCCTCTTGCGCTTTGATAGTATATTGATTAAAATTCATATCTTCTAATTTTCAAATTTTGGAATTTGCAAATTTTTAAAATTTTATGGGTTCTTTACCTGTTTTCAGGAAATTCTAGTTTTATCCTAAACCTAAACTCATTTACGCGGGCAGGCTGACAGCCTGCGTTACAATTTTTTTCGTAAAGGTGTGAAGAAACATTCTATTTTTATAATTAATTGACTGTGTCTGCCTTTGGCTGATAATCAGTTAGTTATATATTTTTATATTAACCTAAATTGAGGCTTATTTAGTCTTTTTCTCACTATTTCACCATTTCACCATTTCAACCAATCAAAACTAACTCCAAGTATGATTTGAAAGCAAAATCGGAATTTTTGGCGAGAGTTTGGGTAAGAATTGATGAAGAAAATGACAAAATGTCGGTTTTTGGACTTAACCAAGATTTTGGCTAAGGCATTTTGGCGGTTTGCTCACTTATTTTTGCTAATTTTGTTTTTAACTTAAGTCTTAGTCTGTAGCCGACAGCGCAAAGACCACCCCACAAGTTGTATCAAAACGCTGATATGCGCTCATTTTGACCCGATTGTGATTAACTTGGTATTTTTCAAACTAAAAATTTCATTTTTTAGCTTACCTTTATGCTATGATTACTTGGATAGACATATTGGTTTTTGCTTCCATTCCTATTTCGGGCGGTTTGATTGGTTGGTTTACCAATTGGCTGGCTATCAAAATGACTTTCTACCCCATCGAGTTTTGGGGAGTTCGTCCCATTGGTTGGCAGGGTATTATCCCTTCCAAAGCCCAAAAAATGGCAGAAAAGTCGCTGGATATGCTCACCGGCAAGCTTCTGCAAATCGAGGAGCGTTTTGCGCGTATCGAGCCTACGCGCGTAGCCATTGAGATGACTCCCAGCCTCCACAAGCTATCGCGCGAGATAGTCAATGAAGCAATGCAATCTCAATTCCCTTTGATTTGGCTGGGCGTACCGCAAATCATCAAAAATCAAATTTATCTCAACCTTACCAAAGACCTGCCGCATTTGGTCGAGGAATTGGTTTTGGATATTAGGCGCGACCTTGAAAAACTGCTCGATATTCGCAAACTTGGCGTAGATGCCCTTACCCAAAACAAGCATTTGCTCAATCAAATCTTTATCGATTGTGGCAAAAAAGAGTTCAAATTCATTGAGCTTTCGGGTATTTATTTTGGGATTCCGTTTGGGTTGGTGCAAATGGTGATTTCTATTTTTTACAATCCGTGGTGGATGTTGCCCCTGTTTGGGTTGTTGGTGGGTTGGGCTACCAATTATTTAGCTCTCAAAATGATATTCGAGCCTTCGGTGCCGCGCACTTATTTGTTTGGCTTATTCACATTTCAAGGCTTGTTTATCAAACGCCAGCCCGAAGTATCTGAGGCGTATGCACGAGTTGTTACCTACAAAATACTCACTACCGAGAGTATGTTTGAATTTATCTTGCGCGGACCCGGCTCCGACAAACTAGCTGAAATTGTGCGCCTAAATATTGAGCGCGCCGTAGATACTGCCGTAATCAACAACCGCACATTGGTACGAATAGCCATTAGTGCCAAACAACTCCAAGTTATCAAAAACATTGCGGTCTATCGCTTTTTGCAAGAGTTGCCGGTGTCGTTTCAAAGTACTTTAGCCTACGCCGAAGAAGCCCTTGATATGGAAAATATGCTACGCGATAAAATGCAAAGCCTCAGCTCGGCAGAGTTTGTAGGGTTTTTGCGCCCGGTTTTTCAAGAAGATGAGTGGATTTTGATTTTGGTGGGAGCTATGCTGGGTTTGGCAGCCGGTTGTTTGCAATATTGGGCAATGTTTAATTTCTATTACTAAATAAACGTGAATATTTTAAAGCGTATTAAAAAAGTACAAAAAAATAAGTTTTTATAAAGAAATGCAAAACTCCAAAAAAACTCCCCCACTCGTCATCCTGCGTGGAACTTTGTTAAATTGCTACCTCTTAGAATTTTTCTATAATTAATTGAAAACCAATAAATTGTATTTCTCCCTCTCCTTCGGAGAGGGCTGGGGAGAGGCTCAAAAAGTCCACCAAGTTCCTTTCAGGATGACGTAGTTGGGTTATTTTTATTGGTTTAATTTTTCCATTGTCAATGATTTACATAATTCTTAATACCGTATCAAGGAAGGGAAGTTTTTATAAAAAAATGTAATTACCTGATAATCAAGCAATTACATTTTTTAAATTTCAAAAAAATAAAACTTTGAACTCCCCAATTTTTAAAAAAATAGCTCAAAATGATTTTAAAACAGCTTCTAACGATTAGTTACAATTTTCAAAATCAATAAATCGAATGATTTTTTGTCTAAGCCCAAAGTCTGAGCAAAGTGATAACAAAGCTCATACTCTTTTTCGTGAATTTTTTTGTCAATCATCATCAACGAAATAATGTCCTCGAGTTGATTGATGCGTTCTTCTTCGGTTTCGGGTATTTGTAGCTCAAGGGTTTGGGAGTGCATCATTATATCAGTCGATTCGCGTACACTAATCCCCATTTGTTGGGCGATTTGTACCAAATAATTGATTTCTTCTTTTGCCAGTTTTTTGTCAATGATAGCCAACAAATACAAGTTTTGGAAGTATTTTAAGGCTTTTTCGTGTTCAATCATCGTAGTTAATATTTTGAGTGAGTGAGATTAGTTAGCTATTCAAATAGTATTTCATACAATCAAATACGAAAATTGATGCCAAAAAAACGATAATTTAACCAAAATAATTAAATTGACTGGTTTAAAAAAAGTATTTTGAACTATCTCAAAAAAGCCCCAAACCGAATTATTTTTCACAGGCAAATTGTGATTCATAAAGTAATATAATTTTTATAAATAATTGATTATCAGATACTTATAAAATATTCAAGCTAGATGGTTTACAATTTTTTGAGCATCAAACTATCTTCGTAAGCGTGGTTGCCCATCACAAAAATATGGCTACCGGCACGCACAAAGCCGTTGTGAAGATAAAACTTGACCGCCGGTTCGTTGGCTTCCCAAACCGTAAGCCACAGCCACTCATACTGTTCTTGGCGAGCGATTTTTTCAATTTCTAAAAGCAATTTTTTGCCAATACCGCGCTGGTGTTGGGCTTTGAGAACATAAATTTTATCCAAATGCAAAGCATTTTTATCCTTGATTTTTTCGGGAATCGACCCGCGAATTATCTTGGCATAAGCCAAAGCCTCGCCGTTTTCTTCAACCAACCAAAAGGTTTTTTCCGAATGTTGGAGTTCTTGATGCAAGATTTCGGGCGTAAAATGCTGGGCAATATGCAAGTGAAGACGGGCTTCGTCTTCGGGAGTATTGGCAGGGTGGTGGCTATAGCTCTCAAGGTAAGTTTGACGGCTCAATTGCGTAAGTATTTGATAATCAGCAGGTTGAGCAAAACGGAAATAAAGACTAGACTCTGGCATAGCAAAAAAATGAACTATTTTGGGTATATAATAACAAGGACATTTACCTACCCCGAATATAAAGTAGATGAGGCAAAATGTCTATGCCACAAATTAGCATTTTTGGGGAAGTTTTGCAAGTTTTCGGAATCAATTAAAATGTTGAGTAAGTAATGAGTTAATTATAAGATGTGCTGATGTGCTAATGTAATCCATTGATTATCAATTAATTAATTCAATTGTTTACTTTATTTTAGTCTTGTTCCTAAGAAAAAATCAGAGGCAAGATTTGCCTCTGAAAAATATTTTGCTTGCCAATCTTAGGAATTGACACGAAATAAAGTAAATATTTTAAAATTATAACTTATTGATAATCAGATAATTATATGATTCTTAATGGGTGCATTTCGAATTTACGCGTTTCTTTTGCCTCACCCTGCCCTCTCCGAAGGAGAGGGTGATAGGTAGTAAATTTGAAATGCACCCTTCTTAATTCCCAATTATTAATTCCTAATTCCTTATTTTTGGACTACCAGTTTTTTGAGTTGGGTTTGTTTGCCGATGCTCAATCGATAATAGTAAATTCCATTGTCCAAATCCTGAATATTGACCGTATATTGATGTTTGCCGCTCGGAAATTGCTGTTCGGTCAAACTTTTTAAGAAATTACCGTTTTTGTCCAATAAATCAATTTTTACCCAGGCGGTTTTCTTCACTTTAAATTCAAGCGTACTCTGATAAGTACTCGGATTGGGATATACTTGCAAATCCGCTTTGTTTGCTGGCAAAGATGGTGGTTCTAACAATAGAAAATACCCTTTTCGCATACCTTGCCGGTATTTATGGGCTAATTGAGGGGCAATTTGTTGGCGCAACTCATCATTAGGCAAATGTTTTTGCACAATATTTTTCAAATCTTGTTCCCAACGGGCTTTATCGTCTTTGATTTGTAGCTCCAGTTGCGCAAGTTGTTCGGCGTATTTTTGGGCTAAGTCTTTGATTTTCTGTCGATTAGTAGGCATTTGCTGGCGCAAATTTTGCAAAGCCTGCTTGTCGGCTTCGGTTGGGGTGGCATTGTTGCGATAAGTTTGGCGAATTTTCTTGCTCAAATCTTGCATTTTTTGCCGTTCCTCGCGCAATTGGGCGAGGGTTTGGCGGTCGGTTTCACTCAATTGAGTTTCTAGTTGCCCACGTAGTTTTTGCATTATCGGGCTAATGTTTTGCTGTTGGTAGGCTTGCATTTCGGTACGCAAAGTTTTCAATTTTTCTTTGCCACCATTTTGGCGAAAATCTTGGATAGCCTGCCGCATTTTGGTTTTTTGTTCCGCTCGCAATTTTTCAAATTGTTCCCATTGCGCAGGAGTCAATATATTTTTGATTTCATTATTTATTTCTTGTCGCAATTCTTTGAACATTTGCCATTTTTTCATTCTATCCATTTGGGGCAATTCACGGCGTTTTTGGGCAAATATACCTTGGTATTTTTGTGCCAAAGCCGTCATTTGCTCTTTCTGACTCGGATTGAGTGCCAATTTATCGGCAAATTTCTGCACCAAGTCGATGGGTCTGGGCAATTGAGGAGTAGTTGCTGACGGCTCTTGCGCCGCCAAATTGCCGGAAAACAGGCAAATCAACCCAATTATCCCGCCTAATATCAAGTTTTTCATAGTTTTTTTATTAAAATGAAATGGAAATTTAATCTCAATTCTTAGAGCTATGAAATTGCCAAAGGTTTAAAAACTCTCAAAAAAAAGCGGATTTTTGGGATAAAAATGGCTGTGAAGGTTTGGGTTCGTAGTCTCGATTTTTTAATTTGTAGTTATTAAAAGCGGTTCTTCACCACTTTTCAGGAATTGCCTTTGGCAATCCCTCTCGCTTTGTCATTCTGAGCGAAGCGAAGAATCTGAAACTCTTTATAATCAACGCTTTAGATTCTTCGCTTCGCTCAGAATCACTGAAATTGATAAATTTCAGAAAAAAAATTCTCATTCCTGAAAAGTGGTGAAGAGCCTTATTTAATAACAACAATTTAATTCCAAATCAACCAATCAAGTCATTGGGTCAGTAAAACAACAACAAATCTCCAAATCAATCAATCAACAAAATTTTTGAATAATCTGGGCGATAGTTAGCTTTTGCTGTTCGCCGGATTGCATATCTTTAAAAGTCAGATTTCCGCTTTGGCGTTCTTCGGAGCCAATCACAATCACAAAAGGAATTTTTTTGGCATCGGCATAGCCCATTTGCTTTTTGATTTTGGCAATTGACGGATAAATTTCGCTATTGATTCCGGCTTGGCGCAATTGATTGAGCAAAGGCAGGGCATATTTTTGGTCGGCTTCGTCAAAGTAACTCAACATTACTTGAGTAGTAGTGGTTGTATTGCTGGGGAAGATTTGGAGTTCTTCCAGCACATCAAAAATCCTATCTACCCCAAACGAAAAACCTACTCCCGATACATCGGGCATTCCAAATGTGCCGGTCAGGTTGTCGTAACGTCCGCCGCCGCTAATGCTCCCAATGCTAACTCCATTGACTTTGACCTCAAAAATAGCCCCCGTATAATACGATAAACCTCGAGCAAGGGTAATATCAAAATCTAAGTGATAATCGGCTTCTACTGTCATCGTTTGGGTAAAAGATTGCACTAGCTCAAATACTTCTTGGATTTCGGCTACGCCCTTTTGTCCAATTTCGGAATTGATAAACAAATCGGATAAAAATTTGATTTTTTCGGCGGCATTGCCTTTCAATGCCAAAATAGGTTGGAGTTGGTCCACGGCGGTTGCCGAAAACCCCCGAGCAATCAATTCCTGATTTACTTTTTCCAAGCCGATTTTATCCAATTTATCAATGGCAACACACAACTCACCTACTTTGTGAGCATCGCCCAACACTTCGGCAATTCCGGTCAAGATTTTGCGGTTGTTGATTTTTAAATTAAAATCTTGAATCCCCAGATTAGCCAATACTTCATTAATCATCAAGATAATTTCGGCTTCGCAAATCAAAGAATCAGTGCCTACCACATCGGCATCGCACTGATAAAACTCGCGGTAACGCCCTTTTTGGGGACTATCGCCCCGCCACACGGGTTGGATTTGGTAGCGTTTGAACGGAAAAGCCAAATTGTTGCGATTCATCACAACAAATCGGGCAAAAGGCACAGTCAAATCATAGCGAAGGGCTTTGTCGGAGATTTGGAAAGCCAATTTTTTGACCTCACTTTGCAAAAGCCAGTCTTGTTTTTTGGTTTCTGAATCTTCGCTAGAAGCAAGTTCTCGAGAGCTTAGTTCAAAAGTAGGATTGTTGAGAATCGAGTCTAATTGATTTTTTAATTTGCCTTTTTCGCCCTTGACTTTTAAAAAATTACCATTGTTCAATATTTTAAAAATCAATTGGTCGCCTTCTTCGCCGTATTTGCCCGTCAAGACCTCCAATTGCTCCATAGCCGGAGTTTCGAGGGGTAAAAAACCAAATTTTTGAAAAGTCTTTTTGATAGTGTCCAATATAAAATTACGCTTTACCATTACTTCGGGGGCAAAATCTCGAGTACCCTGTGGCAAAGACGGTTTTTGTTTTTCCATTTTTAGAATTATTTGTTCGTTTAAAGATTGAGGGTTGTTTTAAGGAATGAATAGTGTGAAATAATTTTATAATTGCCTGAAAATCAATATGTTACCAAAAAATATTGTACGCATTAATACTACTATATTGGAAACTCTGTAAAACTCTAAAACATAATATAAATACTTGATTATCAATATTTTACAAAGCAAATTTAATCTTAAAGACTTTAGCAATTGGGCG
>JALONJ010000621.1 GCA_025455045.1 Microscillaceae bacterium
TTCACCAAGCTATCGCTTGGTTCATTAATGCTCAGAATCACTGAAATTGATAAATTTCAGAAAAAAAATTCTCATTCCTGAAAAGTGGTGAAGAACCTTATTTATTTACTAAGTCATTAATAATCAATGAGTTATGTTTTTTTGAAAAAATTAATCCTTGCCATCTATATATCTGACAAAAGTTAGAAAAATTAGCAATACACCTATTCGGAGAAGTTGGAGCGTGGCTTGATTAGCAAAATTGACTTTCGGCAAAATAATCACAGCAAAATGTTGTACTTTTGAATATCATTATTAAATCCCAAAAGCAATGAATCAAGAACTTATCACGATTGCTGAAAGGCAGGATATTCAAAAACACTTTGGAATGAGTTTGGAAGAAATGACGCTTGACTCGTTTAAAAAAATTCGCAATGAACTCCGCGCCAAATACCACCCCGATAAATTTGAAAAACACGAAGACGAAACCATCCGAGAAATGGCTACCGAGAAATTTCAATTAATTCAAAGTTTATCCGAAAAAATCGCTTTTTACCTCGAGAACAAGTTTAAAAATGAAATCAGCCCAGAGATTTCAATGCCTTTTTTAGACCAAAGAGCGCAGTTTAGCTTCGACGAAATGAAAATTGAAATAATGACCGCCGACCAAGACCTCAAATACCATTTGTTTGGCAAAAACTTGCGCTGGCTCTTGAATGGCGAGAAGTACAAAATTCCGCATACGCAGGCTTTTATCATCATTGATGAGGACTACTTGGGGGTGCGCCCGGGCTTTAAAGAAGCCATCAAATTATACTTGAGTTTTGGGGTGGAAGACTCGCTTGAAAAAATCGTTGAGTGGTTATACCAAAATATTGTCGGGCGTGCCGATTCTTTGATTATTGAGAAAAATCTCGTCAAAATCGACCTTAAAGATATGTTGCTTCACATCAAACGCAAATCATTTAAGCAATTAAGCTCCCAGCATTAGTTTTTTAGGCATCGATTAAATCAGAGGAAGATATAGCGAAAGCCTACATTAAACCCTATTGAGGCTTGCAAAAGGCGTTTGGCATTGGCATCTTCCCAAAAAGTATAAAGGGCTAAATCTTTCAATACATTGAAGTCGGGGTGTTCGGGGCGGAGGTAGAAAAAATTAGTGGAAGGACCAAAAGCCAATTCCCAATGCTTGCCCAATTTTTTGTTGATAAGCAGTTGAAACTTACCCAAATGATTGCGAAAGCCATTACCTCTGCCCAATGTGCGCGATACTTGTTGGTAAATTAATTCGGTATTGAGACCCCAGCCTCGCCCCCAGTTGGCAAATACGCCCAAGCCATAGCCCCAATACCAAAGCGGTCGCTCGGGCATAGGGCGCAAGCCTAAATTATACAAAGTATAAAATCCCGGCGTGCCGGAGCGAATCGTCAGATTGAGGTAGGCAATTTCGTTTGCCGATAACTCGAGGCGTTTGTAACCTCCGCGCCTTACAAAGTTTATCAAGCCGATTTGCGTCAAAGTACGAGCCGAATCAGCATAATTGACCAAGCCGATTTGAAAACCGCGCCTTACTTTTTGCGCATAATTAAAAATGCTCGAGACTTGCGTACCGTTGAGTTTGCCGCCTAATAAATTAGTAATTCCGGCTACTTGTATGCCTTCCAAGCCACCCCGATTCAGGTTAGCAATGCCTCCCACTTGCACTCCATAAGTGTCTTTGACATTTAGATTCAAAATACCGCCAATTTGTACGCCTGCGGTTTTGTGGAGATTAAAATTGGCAATTCCAGCAATCTGCACACCGTACAAAGAGTCCACCACTATATTGGCAATGCCTCCCACTTGTACCCCACGCATCGCTTTGCCGCTAAAATTAGCCATACCGGCGATTTGCACACCGTCCGTATCTTTGCCGTTTACATTGACAATACCACCGATTTGCACCCCATACACCGAGTCGCGGTTGGCATTTATCATTCCGCCAATTTGCACGCCGTGGACTGCTTCGCCGGTCAGGTTGAGTACTCCCCCAATTTGCCAGCCCTCTACGCGCCCCCGATTGAGGTTGGCGATTCCTCCTAGCTCAAACTTCCTTACTCCCGCCCCATAGCCCGCCAATATGTTTAAGGAATAATCATTGACTACATTTCCGCCCAATAAGTGATTGGTTCCGGCAAAGGGCAAAAATGAAATTTGAAAGTTTTTGGGCAAAAACTCTCGAATGTTGAGCGCGTGAACCCTTTGCTTGCTAGGGACAAAAAAAGCTACCACCGAGCTACTATCCAAATGGCGCAATGAATCTTCAAAAACCGTAGTATATATTTCTTGGCGTGGCAAGGGATTTATGGCTAAATTGGTTCGCTTACGCAATGGTAATAAGCTGATATTCAGAAAGTTAGTTTCTTTAAGATTGAAAGTAAAATCGCGCGTTTGATAACCATCACGGCTAAATGTAAGGGTAATGGTAGGTTTGTCGGTATTCAATTTGATTTGATAAAAACCATACTGGTCGCTAATTGCCGAAAGCAAGGTGTTTTTGTCATAGATACTTACCTGTTTTAGTTTTTGATAAGTGAGACTATCGGATAAGTAGCCCGAAATTGTAATTTTTCGGGCATTTTCTGAGCTTGTTTGCTTGGTTAATATCACATAGTTAGCGCGGCTTTTGTATTTGACAGAGCCTTGAAAGATTTGATTCAGAGCCTCTCGCAAGGTTTGTTGTTTTACGATGATATTTACTTTTTTTTGGGCATCAATGGCACTGGGGCTGTACGAAAACTGCACATCGCCTTGTTCGGCAAGTTGCTCGAGGGCTTGTTCGGTAGAGGAGTTTTGCAAGCGCAATGAGACTGTGCGCTCCAGAGGCGGAACGGCTTTTTGGGCAAATAGGGCAATATTTGTCCATAAAATATTAACAATCAGCAGTAATAAAAATCTATCAATGTAAAATTTGGGCATCGCAAATATTTATTTCAATCAGCAAATATAGCATTTGCTCGCCTAATTAAATGACTAGCTTAGGAGCAGTGATTTATTTGAAAAGAATCTTCACCACTTTTCAGGAATGAGAATCTTTTTTCTGAAATTTATCAATTTCAGTGATTCTGAGCATTAATGAACCAAGCGATAGCTTGGTGAAATTA
>JALONJ010000164.1 GCA_025455045.1 Microscillaceae bacterium
AAAATACAGTTAAAATGCTGATTATCAATTGCTTATACTTTTTGTTATTTTTATAAATGTAAAAGTTAAAATATAAAACTTTTGTTCAATTATTTTACATTGGGAATTGCTGAAGTCAGGTTAGTATTAAACATAACTACTTGATAATCAAATACTTATAAAAAAACAGAGAATATTAACCACTTTTTAGGAATGATGTAGCTTACCTGTGGCTGAAATTGCTTGCGCGTCCTGCCCAGAGAACCAGCATTATAGCTTTGCTGTAAAGTCGTGAAGAAGCTAAAAACGCTGGTTTTGGTTGTTTTGCTTTGGGGTTAAACATTATTTTTTAATTTTATCCCCTAAATTTGTTCTTTTATACCCTTACAAAGCGTTCATTTTGGCGTTTGGCATTGATTTTTTAAAAATTTAAAAATATGAAGCAAGAGATTATTGACTTGTATGATGAGTACACTCATCGCCCGCTTTCGCGGCAAGAATTTTTGCAACGTTTGATAACTCTAGTCGGAAGCGCGGCGGCGGCAAGTGCTTTGTTGCCTTTGCTGGAGTCCAACTATAGCCAGCGTATCTTGGCTGATGATGATGAATTGTTTAGCGAAACCATCAGCTACCCCGGCGCAAATGGAACAATGAAGGCTTATGTGGCTCGCCCCAAAAAACGCAAATCCTACCCTACAGTAGTGGTAATTCACGAAAATCGCGGACTTACCCCGCATATTGAAGATGTAACCCGCCGAGTGGCTCGCGCCGGTTTTTTGGCAATTGCTCCCAATGCTTTGGCACCTCTCAATATAACCCCCAAAGACGAGGACGAAGCTCGAACTTTGTTTACTCAACTCAAGGCAGAAGACAATCTCCAAAACTTTATCAAAGTATTTGACTACCTCAAAACTCGCCGCGACAGCAACCATAAGTTTGCTTGTGTAGGTTTTTGCTGGGGAGGCGCAATGGCAAACAATTTGGCAATCAATGTACCCCAACTGAAAGCCGCAGTAGCTTTCTATGGTCGCCAACCCAAAGCCGAAGAAGTAGGCAAAATCAAAGCGGCGATTCAATTGCACTATGCCGGTTTGGACACCCGTATCAATGAGGGAATAGCCACCTACGAAGAAGCCCTCAAAACTGCCGGTATTGCGTATGAATCTTATTTATACGAAGGGGTCAATCACGCATTTCACAATGATACTTCGGCGGCTCGCTACAACGAAGCCGCTGCCAAACTGGCTTGGGAGCGTACTTTGGCATTTTTTGCTAAATATTTGCGTTGAGAGTGATTTGGGTTTCTGGTTCGGCGAAGCTTCGGCAAAGTTTTAAACTTTGCCGAAGTTGAATGAAGTGATTTTTGCTGGAAAACCAATTTTGATTACTTATATAAATATCTGATAATCAATAATTTATAAAAATATTCATCCTGGATTTTAACCAAAACTAAGCTCAATTTTCAATTGCCGATAGTCGCTCATTGGGATATGAAAATGCTTCAAATGTTCATAATCTTCTTCAAACTCGTCCAAAAACTCTTCTTTATCTTCGTATTTGTTGCGGCTTTGTTCATAAAACTCTCGGGCTTTGTTGGGGTTGCCCATACAAAGGTACAAATGCCCCAAGTGTAGCAGGTTATGCTCATCGACCCGAGGGAGGTCTAGGGTTTTTTCCAAATACTCACGGGCTTTCTGGAGTTTGCCCAGTTTGAGGTAAATCCAGCCGATAGCTCCCAAGTTCCAGACTTCTTGTGGGGCAATTTCGCGCGATTTTAAGAAAAACTCCAAAGCGATTTGTAGTTCGCCAAGTTGTTGATGGCAATAACCCATACTATCCAATAAGTGTCCGGTATCTGCTGTATAACGCCGTGATTGTTGGTATAAATCCAAAGCCTGTCGATACTCACCCAATTCTTGGTAGCAATAGCCGGAATATTGCATTGCCCAAGCATCATCGGGCGCAATTTCCAAGATACGCTCGTGGTACTCGAGGGCTTTTCTAAACTCTTCCAATTGTTGATAACAAAAGGCTATGTTACTAAGATTCCAAATATCTTCGTTGTCATAATTATACGACTCCAAATGATATTGCAAGGCTTTGTAGTATTCTTGTTTTTGCTGATAACAAAAGCCCATATTGCCCAAATTCCAAGTATCCCAAGGGTCAATCTCCTCTACTTTGCGGTGAAAGCTCAAGGCTTGCTCATACTGTTGCAATTGTTGATAATAATAGGCTACTTGTTTGAGATAATAAGGGTTTTCGGGTTCTTGGCTTGTGAGTTCGAGATATTTTTCTAGATTTTCTTCGTGGCTTTTTTCTTCCATCTATCCAAAGGATTTTTTGCTATCTTACAAAAATAATAAAACAAAATCAAAATTGTAGTTTATTTTTTTGAGATTAGGAATGAGTACAAAATAATTTGATATTCAATAAAAATATAATTAATTGATAATGAGATATTTACATAATTTTTAATTTCCAATTGATAATTTCTAATTCTCCATTCTTCAAAACTTTTGGATTATTCTTTCTTCTTGCTGGGAAAACTTGCCAACGCCCGTTTGACCGTAGCCTCGATGCTTTCTGCCCAACGGGTTTCGCTGTATTTCAATTCGCCAATAATCCAACCTTGCCACACCAATTCGCCGGTTTTGAGGTCTCGTATATCTATGATGAGGGTGGTTTCTTCATAATTGCGCACGGTGGTTTGGTTTTGCATCATCGGCGCACCCCATCGCCAATTATAATAGCCCCAGCCCATCGGCATCATCATATTGGGGTTGCTTTGATTGACTTCTTGTTTTTGTTTGACTTCGGTTTGATAACTAAATACCAAATCGGCGTTTTGGTCGGTTAGTTCATAACCTTTGGCGGCAAGTTCTTTGCCTATGGAGTAGTCGATGCGTTTTTTGGTCAATTCACTATTCAAAATGGCATTGCTACGTTTGGTAAACAAGTTGCGGGGGTCTTTGCGAAAGGTTTGATACTTGGACAAATCAACTCCGGGAGCCGAGTCGGAGCCTACCCTAAAACGCGGGCTACAACTCCACAAACTGCTTATCAGCAATATAATTCCAATCAAGTTTTTCATCGTTTTTTAGGTTTGTTGTTTTGCACGTTTATTATCTGGTATTTCTCCAATCTACTGATTCTCAATCAACATTTTGGCAACTCGCTCCAGTTTTTCCTCGTTTTCATCGCGTTCGGCGGCTTTGGTACCGGCTTCGCGCAAGGCTTGGAGATTTTTGGGAGTAGCATCATCCATTTCGGGTTTGGCATTGTTGAGTTCGGGTTCAATCCGAATATATTGATTGGGGCGGTCGGCGGCACTAAATATCTGTTTGAGCTGATAATCAACCGTTTGCCCTACGCCCGACATCATAATATTGATCAAGGGCTTTATCCATTCCAAAGCTCCCCAATTTTTTACGTCTTTGTGTTGGTATTTCATTTTTGCCAAATTACCATTACCTAGCGAAAAAATCATCATATTTTCGGCGGTGGGATGATAACCTCCTGCCCCAAAATCCATTTGATGTGCTTCGGCATAGGCACAAAGCGTGGGATTGTTGGCAAATACCCCGCCATCAATCAAAGGATAAGTAACCCCGGTCAAGGAAGTGATTTTTGCCGCCTCAAAATAGGTGGGGGCGGCGGCGGTTGCTCGGGCTACATCTTTGATGTAAAAGTTGCGCCCCTCGGTACGCTGGGCATAATGCTGGCGAAAAAAGTGCGCCTTGCTGTCATATACATCAAAAGCCGTAACTAAGCAGGGTTTGATTAGTTCTTTCAATTGCAAATTACCAAAATACTTGTCTAAAACTGCTTCCAAATTGTCGGCATCATATTTTTCGTCAAACAATCCCGATACTCCTTTGAGTCTTTTTAAAAAGGACGTACTAAAAATAGACTCGCCAAATTGCATATACAAATTAATGGCATCTTCGGCAGAGTATTTGGGGGTAGTGGGGTTGTTGGGGTCAGGAGTGAGATAAATACAAGTCAAAATTCCACCCGTACTGGTACCGGCTATCAAATCAAAGAAATCGGCTAATCGCGCTTGCGGGTTGTGGGTGAGGCGTTGGAGTTTTTTTTCCAAAGAAACCAAAATTTGCGCCGGAATGATACCTCTGATACCGCCGCCGTCCAAAGACAATATCCGCACCAAGCGACTAGAAGGGGAATTATATTCGTTGGTCATAAGTATTTGCTCCAAAGAAGTTATTGATAGTTTTTGTTGTAAAGTGATTGTAAAATTAAAGGATTATTTTGACTTTGAAAGAATTTGTAGTTTGTTTACTGCAAGTGGCTTATAGAATCTTGACTAGGTATTCAAAAATAATTGCTGAGTCCACAATCTTTGCGAATTAGGTGCTTAATTTTACTATAAGGCACAAATATATCTTGCGAGCCGATGGCGTAGGGGGCTATTTCATATACATTGTAATAAAAACCAATGCCGGCGCGGGTGATATAAAAATTCCGACTGGTGTAAAACTTGCCATTGGGTAAGGTAAAGCCAAACTCTGCCAGCGATTTAAACGGGGGTATTTGGTAATCGCTCCTCAATGTTTGTTCTACGATTTGCGTAAGGTTTTTTTCAAATCCGGCATTAAAAATATCCGACAAACGCATTTTCTTGCCGGTTTTGAGGTTAAAATTGGTAAATGTATGCCCATATATACCGTGTGCGCCCCCGGTATAAGATGCCGTGCTATAATCGAGGGTCAATATCTGTCGGTCGTTGTGGCGAATGTATAAAATATTGCTGCTCTCAAATCCATCGGCAATGCCACCCAACTCTTGAGTTTCTTGATATTGATTGATAAATTGATGAATTTGGGTAGTCATATTCCCCAATAGGCTATCTTGCACGTAGCGATTGATGGTGTTTGCCCACAGGTGATTTTTAAATTCGGGGTAGTGAAATCGTATTTCGGCATCTTCAAAATTTACATCATTAAAAACAATATCTGCCGAAATTGCCCCATTGCTGTAGTCCTCAAATAAGTTGCCCGAAGAAGTCAGTTTGCCATTTACGCTTTTCCAAGTACCGTCCAGCTTGCCAGTTTTGGCATTGTAAACCCCGCTAAAATTACCGGTTTTGATAAACGATGCTTTGGGTTTGTTTTTTTCTTCTTGATAGTAGCCTTCTTCCAAATAGACATTGCCTTTGGCGGTCATATTGCCTTTTAGAGCTACCGAAGGACTGTTTTTGAGCGAAAGTAAGTAATAAGAGCCACGCAAATTGAAGCCCACGTTTTCGGAGTCGGGGGCTTTGATGAGTTCCAGACGTATGTTTTTGCCCTGCCACTTGCCGGTAAATTGTTTGTAAAAATTGTCTTGCGCCACCACCGTAAGGTTCAGGCTCAGCAACAAAAATAAACCAATCAGTCGCATCATCAAGTAGTATTTTTTGGTAAATTGATTTTCCCGAAATTAGTATTTTTTTGTAATTACAACGAATTTTAGGTTGATTTTAATATATAATTTTTTATAAAAAACTGATAATCAATTAGTTAAAAAAACTACATTGAAATACGCTCAGGAAAAGTGCTAAGTCGCTGATTATCAAACCTATCAGATTTTAAAAAACTAATAGGTTTGAAGGTTCACAGAACATTGGATTACATACGCAGGCTAAAGCCCGCGTTACAGTTTAGCTGAAAGGGCAATGATTCCAAACTCACTCAGTCTTCGTAGTTATTCATTTGCATAAAAACTCTCTCGAGTTTCAATCAGTAACTCATTGATTTTGAGGATATTAGGCTCTTCGGGTAGATTGGAATGAAGATATAAGTTTTCAATATTTTGGATTTTGGCTTCTGCCATTTGCAACAATTGCTCGTACTCAAACTCGCCGCGCCGAATTTTGAACAAAAAATCTCGATTGCTACGCCTTACCACTACTTGTTGGGTCTGGGCTATTTCTTCAGCCATATCGAGCAGGCGAAAAGTGTGCATCATATTTTTGCTGTCGTAGTTTTTGCCGTGATCGAGGGTGTTTTGATAGCGGGCATCGTTGCGTTTCTCGACCCAATCCCAATACTCCAAATAATCTTTGCAGTAGGAAGAATAGCCATCTTTGTTAAATGATAGATAGGTCAAAGGCGATTCGCCCGCCGGTATCGAACTCAAAGCTACTTCGTTGGAGGTGTCTTTGTGGGCAATGCCTCGATAACCCCGCCCGCCCGATGCATCATAAAACAAAGCATACACTTCGCACATATTGGTTATTTTGACCAAACCGCAGTTTTCTTGCTGCAAATGATGTTTGGCAAGCCAAGTAGCGAGTGCCATACTACCTTGTTGGTGGGTTACGTAGCAAAAGTCGAGAATGCTTTTGCGTTTTTTTTCCATTGGATTCAAGATTTTTTTGTTCAAACCTCGGGCTTTTTTTACTTGGCTCATTGCATAACCGGCAAAAGTTTTTTGGCATAATTTGGATAAAAAATTGAATTGTTTGATTTTGGCAAAAAGCGGGTTTTCGTACAAAATACAATCGGCAGGCATATTGAGCATCTCGAGAATATTGGGGTTGTTTTTTGCCAATAAGTCCAAAAACTTTTTTAATTCATAATATACTACATCATTGCTGGCATTATTGACTTGCTCGACATAATTTAAACCATAAAATTCGGCTTTGGGCAGGATAAACACGCCGCGAATATCGGTGTCGGATTGGGGGGTAGCCAATCCATAAGCCTTGCTTCCACTGATACATTCAAAAATTAGCAATTGCTGTTGTTTTAAATCTTCAATCGTCATTGGTTCGGTAAAATGGGTATAATATTGAGGAGTTAGGAATTATTGAATTGCCTGACCGTGTCTGCCTCTGGCGGATTAAATCATTACTGAGTCTAGGTTTTTTTAGGATTTAGATTCCAAACCCAAGCTCCTTTGCGAAGTATAGAGTGGGTTTTGATTTGTAAAATTTTGGCAGTTTGGAGTAGTTTTTGACTGCGCGTATTCGAGTTTGAGCTATCAAGGATTAAATATCTGATAGTCAATGCTTTATGCAATCTCTCGAGGTCGGCGACTGCATTGTTTTGAATTACGGTATAATCAATTTTGGTTTTTGCCAGAGCCTGCAAACTGCTGTATTTGAGCTTTTGGCGAATAATCAAAAAAGTTTTTTTTTGCCATACCAATAAACTATAGTTTTCAAAATGTCGAATAGCCAACGTGGAATCCGCGTGGCGGGTATCTTGCCAAGTTTGCCAATGGATTTGCCCGATTCCCCAAGTAGCCAAAGAAGGGCGCAAACTAAAGTCAAAGCCTTTGGGTTGGGCAACAAAGGCAGAATCAGCCAATAAAAGAGCTTTTTTGCCTTGCATAAATCCCCAAACCGAGTGCTTGTTGAGGTGATAAATGACCATTTTGGTCTGGAGTTTTTGTTGATAATTGCGTTCTACTCGAATCCCTACCCAAGCCACCAACACCAGCAACATCGCCCCCCAATACCCCAAACGTTTATAAACTCCCAGCAAAATCGGCAACAAAATCAATAAATACAACAAGAAAGTTTCTAACAAATTGATGTAAACGCCCTCGGAAAGTGCGTAAGGCAAATCCTCAAGCGCAAAAGTAATTTGATTCATTGCATAAATCAGCCAGCGCAATATTTGTCCGGCAACATAATTAAGCCCCGGAAGCCAAGCCAAAGCCAATGTTACCACGCCAGCCCACATTACCCAACCACTTAAAGGCACAATCAATAAATTGGCAAGCAAAAAGTAATTGGGAAATTGTTGAAAATAATACAAACCCAAAGGAAAAGTAAGCAATTGTGCTGCCAGCGATACACTGATGAGTTCCCAAGTTTTGTCCAAATAATAATTATTCACTTCCCAAAGGCGATAAATCTTGGGTTGAATATATACAATGCCCAGCACCGCCAAATAAGATAATTGAAAGCCCACCGACCACAAAAAACACGGGTTATACAACAAAAGTACAAATGCTGAAACTGCTATATTGTTGTAAATCAGGCGTTTGCGTCCCAAAGCATCGCCCCAAGCCACAAACGAAAACATCACTACCGCCCGCAAAACCGAAGCCGACAAACCGGTTACAAAAGCATACATCCACAACAACCCAATGATAGCAAAAGCATAGATGTACTTGCCTTGTGGGAGTTTTTGCAAGCGCAAAAGTAGAAACTCTAAAATGAGCATCAAAAAAGCCACGTGCATTCCCGACACCGCCAAAACGTGCATCAAACCGGTATTGGCATAAGCTGTACGAATTTCGTCATCCATTTGCTCTTTTACGCCCAAAATCAGGGCTACGGCAATTGCCGCTTCTTGGGGCGAATCTACCAATTTTTGGAGAGCTTGCCGGCTGGCTTCTCGAAGTTGTAAAGTCCAGTAAATCAAGTAGTTGGGTGTAGTTTGGCGAATTGTTTGGTATTGCGATTTTTGGATAAAATGTTGGTGATAAATATTTTGATATTTCAGAAACTGCTGATAATCAAACTCTTGCGGGTTTTTGGGCGGGGTTACAAGTTGGGGGCTACCCATAACCAATATTTCGGTACCATATTGCCAATTGGGGCTTTTTTGGGCAGAGTCGCGCCGCAAATACACCAATATTTTGCCGGTAGCCGTTTGCCAGCCTACTGCCGTTTTGATGAGATTGATATGGGCTTCGGTTTTGTATGTTTGGGCTTTTGCCTCAAGATTGGTTTGCAAAACTGCCCGATAAGCCAATATTTTGGGCTGATTGAGTATATGATTGGGGGAATTTTCTGCTTGATATTGGTAGGTTCGTAATACTCCTAGAGCCATCAACATCACCCCGCCTATCAAGCCCAAGCCTACATTGACTTGGCGGCGCGCCGACTTTGGCAAGCCAAACCGCAAGCCCAGATAGACAAATGCCAAAACCAGCCAAACCCCTCCCCATATTTCGGAATTTTTGCCTTTGGTGATAGTTCCGACCACAATTCCGAGTAAAAACCAGAGCGTAAACCTAACAAAAACGTAAGGAGTCCAATGAAACATAAGGGCTAGATGGCATTAAATTGATGAAAAATATAATTACTTGATAATCAAGTATTTACAAAATTATTTGTACTACTTTATTTCCCCTTTTTGGACTTGGATCACAAAATCAAGGCTCACTTCAAATAAGTCGGCAATTTCAGCCAAGCTCAATTTGTTTTGTTTTAAGGCTTTTTGCACACCTTTGATAGTTTTTTGATGTTCACCTTTTTGCAGTCCGAGTTGTTCACCTTCTTCAAAAGCTTGCTCTCTGATTTCTTCTATGATGATTTCTTCAATGCCCATATTTTTTCTTTGTTGTAAAATGGTTTGAATATTTTGGTCTAATTCTTTTAAATTTTCAACTTTCTCAAATTTAACATAATAACGAATAAAATTCAAAATCTTGCGAATTTTTTCTTCTGCATAATCTGCATCACGCAGGGCTAAAACCAGTTCCTTTTTCCATATCAATTGTTGGGAGTCGTGCAGAGCAGATTTCTCTAGAGCTTGCCGAGCTACCAACATTACTACACTAAAGGGATTAGATGGCTGATGCAATTCACCTAATTTTTTATCCAATAACTTAAATGTATCAAACTCATATACTAATTTGGTCTTTTGAAAATGATAGGTATAATAGCTCGGGTGGTATGTCGGGTCATTGTCGGTCAATAATGCCATTGCCAATATATCTTGTTGCCAACGGTCGCGGATACGATAGAAATAGTTAAACATTCTTTCAGGAAAATAGGGGTCTTGATAGCCTTGAACCTCAATATGTACCAATAGCCATTGTTCGACACCTGATTTCAAAAAAACCTTGACCAATTTATCGGCATAGCGTTTTTTGCCTTTTTCGGTTGGAAAAATCTCATCCAATTCTTTGTCCAAAAACTCAAATCGGCGCGTAAAATCTACGGCTTGGCTTGCCCATTCAGGGTAGAAATAAAGCAAAAAATCGGCAAAAAGATCTTCAATAATACCTTTCCACAGGCTATCTTGTTTGATGTGAATTGATGTCTTCATCTAGCAAATTTATGATTTTTAATCAATTGTTCAATATGTAATTCATTGTTAATCAATGATTTAAAGAAATATTTATAGGTAAATTCAGCTTTTAAATGCTTATATTTCTATAAATTTTCGAAAACTACCCTACAAGCCAAACTAAATTCCTAATTTGCAAAATCAAATTATCGTTTTCTCGCCCCAAACTATATTGCTTGATTCATCGTTAATAGATTGAAATTTAGCCAAATTTTGCCAATAATATGAAAAAACTGCTCTTATTTAGCTTACTGATTTTTACCAGTCTTTCGCTTGCACAAGCCCAAAAACGCAAAAAAGAGGAAGATAAAAAAAGCAATGAAACTACCACTACTCCCCCACCCCCTCCGCCGGCTAGTGTCGCAACTGTGGTAAGTGCCGACACCATCAAAAAGCAACGCAAACCTCTCAAAAAAGAAGAACTCGATTTGCAACCGGCTTTTAGCAACCTCGACAAAGCCTTGCTCAAAGCCGACAGTGTATATATTATGGATTTTCCCCAGAGTTGCTGTGCTACTTTGCCCAAAAACTTGGTCAAACTTACGCATTTGCAAGTGCTCAACCTACCAAGTGCCGAATTGGTAGAACTGGACAGCACCATTGGCGCATTTCAAAACTTACAAATTTTGAATCTCAATTTTAATAAGCTGGAGAATCTGCCTCCGGCAATGGCTAATCTCAAAAACTTGGAGGTGTTGTATTTGCAAAAAAATAAATTCAAAACTATTCCCAAAGTTATTGGTGAAATTCCCAATCTCAAAATCCTAGACCTGAGCCTCAATACAGCTTTGATGCTTGCCGGAACGCTACCCCCCGAAATCGGTAAACTCAGCAAGCTCGAAGCCCTCAATTTGGGCGGGAATATGCTCACCAAACTCCCCAAGGAAATGACTAACTTGCTGGAACTCAAATCTTTGCAACTCAATGTCAATCGCCTCAAAGAATTTCCTTTGGAAGTACTCAAACTCAGCAATTTGGAAGAACTCAATCTGCGCAAAAATGGCTTCAAAACTCTGCCCAAAGAAATCAGCAGCCTCAAAAAACTCAAAAAATTGGATATTAGCGGCAATGGCTTTAGCCAAATTCCCGAGTCGGTTTTTGACTGTACTGGTTTGGAAGAGCTGGATTTGAGCGAAAACAATCTGACCACCTTACCCGCCGGTATTACCAAACTGCGAAATTTGAAAGAATTAAATCTCAAAGGCAATAAAATAACGCCCGAAGAAATCAACAAAATCAAAAATCAGATTGCTTTTATTGCCAATGTGAAGTTTTAAAAAATCGACATATAGCTCTATAAAAAACATAACTTATTGATAATCTTTGACTTTTGACAAATAAGTATGTAACCCCAGCAATTCCCACTATAAAATAATTAAATAAATGTTAATATTTTAATTGTATTTGCTAAAAAAACACTTATTTGTAAGTCATTGACAATCAAGGCATTAGATGTATTTTTCATTAAATTGCCCTTAGCGAAACCCTAGAATTTTTGGAACGAAATCCGCAAAAATTC
>JALONJ010000622.1 GCA_025455045.1 Microscillaceae bacterium
CCTTTGGGAATTCCATTGAATTCTGAAAAGCTCTCGCTTTTCAGTGATTCTGAACATTACCAAGCAAAATGAATATTTTGCGAAGGTAGCGAGCGAAGCCCTGAAGAATCTAAAGCGTTGATTATCAAGAGTTTCAGATTCTTCGGAGCTTCGCTCAGAATCACTGAAATTGATAAATTTCAGAAAAAAAATTCTCATTCCTGAAAAGTGGTGAAGAACCGTTTTATAAATATAATTTGCTGATAATCAATTAGTTAAGACTTATTTGGTTTTTAAAATCGAAAAGGTTTGTACAAACTAATTTTGAACAAGTACTTAATTTGAGAGTTTTTGCCGAAATTTGCAAAAAGGTATTTTTTATGGCAGGTAAAAACGACAATGTTGAGCATATTCTCAGCTTACGCAATTTGCAACTGACTGATTATGAGGATATGGTAGAAATCATCAACTATCTCTATGGCAAAATCAATATGGATGGTTGGAGTTATAATCAAATCAAAAAACTATGCAAGGTATTTCCCGAAGGGCAAATATGTATCGAGGACAAGGGCAAAGTAGTAGCTTTTGCCCTATCTTTGATTATTGATGAAGATGATTTTGATGATAACCATACCTACGAAGAAATCACGGGCAATGAAACCTTCTCGACCCACAACCGCGAAGGCAATATTTTGTATGGCATTGAGGTCTGCGTCCACAAAGATTACCAAGGGATGCGCCTCGGACGGCGTTTGTATGATGCCCGCAAAGAATTGTGTGAACAATTGAACCTGAAATCAATCGTGGCGGGTGCGCGAATGCCCGGTTTTACGCAACACAAACAGCACCTCAAACCCCGCGAATATTTAGAAAAAGTAAAATCGAAGGAAATTCACGACCCCGTACTCTCGTTTCAATTGAGTAATGATTTTCACGTGCGAAAGATTCTGAGCGATTATTTGCCCGAAGATACCCAATCCAAGTCTTATGCCGCTTTGATTGAATGGAACAATGTGTATTATCAGCGCAAAAAAAAGCTGGTAGGGGGCAAAAAAACTTGGGTGCGGATTGGACTGATTCAGTGGCAAATGCGAAGTATGCCTACGGTAGAGGCTTTTTTGGAAAATGTGGAGTTTTTTGTGGACTCGGTAAGTGGTTACAAAGCCGATTTTTTGATTTTTCCTGAATTGTTTAATGCGCCCTTGATGGTAAAGTCGAATAACTTGGACTCGGCGCGCGCCATTCGCCAACTTGCCCAATATACCGAAGAAATCAAACAGCAATTTATCAATTATGCCGTAGAATATAACATCAACATCATTGCCGGCAGTATGCCTCTGTACAAAGAGGGCAATTTGTATAATGTATCGTACCTATGTAGGCGCGATGGTACCCACGATGTGCAGTACAAAATCCACCCTACGCCCAGCGAAGTGCGCGAGTGGGGGATGCAAGGTGGCTCCAAACTGCGGGTTTTTGATACAGATATTTGTAAAATTGGGATTTTGATTTGTTATGATGCCGAGTTTCCCGAACTGGGGCGGATTTTGGCAGAACAAGGAATGCAAATTTTGTTTGTCCCTGCCGCCACCGATTTGCAAAGTGCTTACCAAAGAGTGCGCTATTGTTCGCAAGCCCGCGCCATTGAAAATGAATGTTATGTCGTAATGTCGGGTAGCGTGGGCAACCTGCCCAAAGTGTTCAATATGGATATTCAATACGCGCAATCGGCGATTTTTTCGCCTTCTGACTTTGCCTTTCCGCAAAATGCCATCATTGCCGAAGGTACTGCCAATACCGAAATGACTATCATTGCCGATGTCGATTTAGATTTGCTCAAAGAAGTACACACTCAAGGCAGTGTGCAAAACCTCCGCGACCGCCGCAAGGATTTGTATGAGGTAAAATGGATTAAAGAATAGATGGTGAGATGGTGAAATGTTGAGTTAATGAGTTTGCATATTTTAGTAATCAATTGACTGTGTCTGCCTCTGGCTGATAATTTATTTATGTATTATCCAATAATTTTATTTGTATATAATCGCCCGGAGCATTTGAAAAAGACGGTTGAGAGTTTGGCAAAGAATCCTTTGGCAAAGGAAAGTGATTTATTGATTTTTTCGGACGGAGCAAAAAATCCTAGCGATGCAGTGAAGGTAAATCAAGTGCGAACTTATTTGCCTCATATTCAAGGATTTAAAACCATACATATTGAACATCGAACTGAAAATTGGGGGCTGGCAAAATCAGTAATCGGGGGCGTAAGCGAGGTATTGGCGCAACATCCGGCGGCGATTGTTTTGGAAGATGATATGGTATTTGCGCCCAATTTTTTGAATTTTATGAATGATGCCTTGACTTTTTATCAAAATCATTCTCAAATTTTTTCTATTTCGGGTTATACCTTTCCCATCAAAATTCCGCAAGATTATTCGCCCGATGTGTTCATTAGCTCGCGGGCTTCGTCTTGGGGCTGGGCTACTTGGCAAGACCGATGGGCTAAGGCAGATTGGCAAGTATCTGATTATCAATCATTTATTAAAAACAAATCTTTACAAAAACAATTTAATCAAGGTGGTGTCGACCTCAGTTTGATGCTCAAAAAACAACATTTAGGAGTGATTGATTCGTGGGCGGTGCGTTGGACTTATGCCCATTTCAAGCACCAAGCCTATTGTTTGTATCCGACTCAATCCAAAATCAACAACATTGGTACCGACGACTCCGGCACACACTCGCGCACCACCAACAAGTACCAAGTAAATTTACAAACCACTGATTATCAATTGATTAGCGAAATTTCTATCAATGCGCAAATCAGTCAACATCTAAGGCTGTTTTTTCGCCCCAGTCTATTTCGCCGTTTGCTCAATCTTTGGAAATATGGATTGTAAGCAATTAGAAATTAATAATCTTGAATTAAATAACTAATTGATTTTCAATGAGTTATATTTTTGAAAATGTTACTTTATTTTGTAATTCAAGTTTTTATTGTTTGAAAAAATGTACAGTAGTACGGTAGGTTGGGTGCATTTCAAATTTACGCATTTCTTTTGCCTCACCCTGCCCTCTCCGAAGGCTAATCTCCCTACAGAAAAAAGATGGAGAAAATTTGTATAAGTTT
>JALONJ010000165.1 GCA_025455045.1 Microscillaceae bacterium
CGGTGATGGCTACATTCGCACTTGCCGATAAGCTCGGTGAGCCGTTGTCGCTGGCTCTCACAGTCAGATTATACGAAGCTAAAGCATTGAAATTCAAGGCTTTATCCAAAGTTATTTCACCCGTAGAAGCATTTATTTTGAAAGTATTGTTGGTATTTCCGGCGATGATGGCATAAGTCAGGCTTTGGTTAGCATCGGCATCGCTTGCCACTACATTGCCTAGTGAAGTACCGACCGGCGCATTTTCGGCAAGGGTAAAACTAGCCGAGCTAATCGTAGGAGTTTGATTGGCAACCGTAAGTCTAATGACTAATTGGGTATTGTTGTAGCCTGAAGCTGTAACCGGCAAAGTGTAAGTATAATTTCCGGCATTGAGGCTGGTAGCATTGACAGTCAAACGAAATTCGGCAGCCGTTTCATCTACAGTATTGCCCGCATCTCTGCTAATGCTCAACCAACTAGGTAAATTTGTCAAATTGACGGCATAGGTAGCTGTACCATTGAGGGTATAAAGCCAAGCCGATTTTTGAATGATTGGGTTAGCACGATTTACATTCAAATGCACTGTATCGGGCAAAAAACGTAAAATATTGCTGGGAGTCCGCGTAAAATTTTTGACAAAAGTTTTTTTAGTTGGTCGAAAAGTAAACATATCTGAGCCGCCGGTAGCCACAATTAATTTATTTTGAATTACCTTAGCTCCCGGACCTATCAGTCTAAGAGGGCTATTACTTTCATTCTTCATCAAATCAGCCACTCGCCAAGTATTGGTTTCGGGATTGTACTCGGTTACATAATCGCCGGTATCTTCTCCACCTACACAATATATTTTGCCATCAATTGCAAAGCTAGAACCTTCGGTATGAGAGTTAGCCGCCGGTAAAGAGGCTACTTTTTCCCACTCGTTGAGATATGGATCAAACCTAAAGACATTGCTATGTTGTGGATCGTCATTGTTGCAATCGTGTCCGTATTGTCCACCCATCAAATAAAATCTACCGCCTAATTGTACTCCACTAGCATGAATTGTTTGGATGTGGGGTGGCAGGGGGGTGAACTCGCCGGACTGCCAGCCTAGGGCTACATTATCCAGATTGAGTGTATAATAATCGCTGGTCATTACACAAAGTTTATTTACATTATTGGTTTCGTGAGTCCCCCCCGCAAAAAAATGCAATTTTCGCCCAAGTTTCAATAATACTCCCGAGGCTAAATTTTTAGGTAAATTTGGTCCGCTTGCCCAAGTGTTTTGTGTGATGTCATAGATCCATACTTTGTTGGTTACGGCTCTGGTAGCATTTAGCCTTCCGCCTACCAGCCAAACTTTGTCGCCCACCAAAGCTGCGCCATAATGCGTAATTCCGGCAGGGTCGGGCAAAGGCGCAAGGGTTGACCAAGTGCTGGTAGCAGGGTCAAAAGATTCGGTATTCCGATTCACAACCAGATATCTTTGCCCAGAGGCATTGACCGCAGTATCAAAGCCACAAAAAAGATATAGTTTGTTGTTATAGGCTACAGAGCCTTGCGCCTCTACTCGGCGAGTAAGGGCATCGGCTATTCTAGTCCAATTGGGATAGTTGCCGGTAAGAATGTTTTGTGCCGAACTCGCCGAACCTACAAATAGCAAACACAAGCCCAAACTTAAACCTCGTATCAGGCTGTTTCGGTAATTGAAATAGCCCAGATAAAAATAAAAAAAGAGTTTTGATAAAGCTCTCATTGCTTTAAAAGATTGATTTAATAGTTTGTTGTGTGTAATTATTAAAATATGTGTAAGTCCTTGCCCAAAAAGCCTTCGAGGCTAAGGTTAATAAATCATAATTCATTGGTTATCAATGAATTAATGAAGAAATTTCATAAAATTTAAGAAATACGATTTATACTCAACGACTTCTTGAGTTCAGATATGATATAAGTATCTGATTATCAATTAGTTATGAAATAACATTAATTTTAGTAGGGAATGCTAAAAAAAATTGAATGAATTTAGGTTCTCGATAGCCTTAAATATCTTACTTATTTCTTAAATATTGTTATTATTTAAGTATTTGATAATGAAGATGTTAATGAAGAATTCTCATTTGCTTGAACAAACCTAGCCATAAATTGTGAATAAGCCAAGTTTTTAGATGAATTTTTTTGAATGGTAAGTGAAGTTTAGATATCAATAGTTTGGACAGTTGCTGGTTTCTAAGCCCCCTGCTCCGCCAGAGGCGGAGGTTCTTTTCCTAGTTATTTGCTAAGTGCTTGACTGTGTCTGCCTCTGGCTGATTATCCTCCAAAGGCGGACACGGTCAGGTAGTTATAAAAAAT
Source organism: Microscillaceae bacterium (assembly GCA_025455045.1). Classification (GTDB taxonomy): domain Bacteria; phylum Bacteroidota; class Bacteroidia; order Cytophagales; family Microscillaceae; genus JALONJ01. Next base: position 2,314 of record JALONJ010000165.1, read on the forward strand.
ATTTGAAATAGCATAACTAACTGATAATCAAGTACTTATAAAAAATATCCGAAGTATTGGATATAAGAAGCCTGTAAATAACAAGTCAGTCTTTTTTTTTAGATAAACTATTGACTGTTTCTCAGCTTTGGCGGATAATGAGTGGTTTGGATTAACACACCTGCCCTGTAAGGCTCTGCCTTTAACACATTTTAAAAACTTATCCGCCCTTGGTGAATCAACTCATTACTTAGGAACAAGAATAAAATAAAGTAAATAATTGAATTTATGAATTAATTGATAACCAATGGATTACATTAGCCCATCAGCACATCTTATAATTAACTCATTACTTACCAATCGCTACTTGAGCCGCCGCCGCCAAAATCACCCCCGCCAAAGCTACTGTCGCTATACGAGTCGCTGTAGCTACTGCCGGAATCGCTGTAAGTCGAGGTATCGCTATAATCTTTGTAATCGCTGTAGGTGTTAGTGTCTGAGTATGAGCTAGTTATGATGGTGGTATTGCCATAAGTAGTGCCATAGTCGGTATGGTGAGCCGTATAAGTAGGCGAGGAGATTTCTTCCAAAAAGTGCGTTCGATGGGTTGCAAAAACCAAAATATATTGTTCATAAAAATCTTGCAAAATACGTTTTTTGGTTTCGCCCGAACTGGCGCGCGCCTCTTGGTATTTTTGCTCAAAAAGCCTTTGGGTGGCATTTACACTCAATTCAGTATATTGATGTTTGTAAGCCTGCCAATCTTGGTTTTGCAAAAAACTTTGAATGTAATGTTCCAAATAATCCATATCATAACCCAAAAACAGGTTGGGTTTTTCGGCAACTTCCTTGAGGCGGCTAATTGTGGTGGCAATTTGGGCTTGCTCGGGCAAACTCAGTTCGGCTTTATCGGCAAAAAGAGTAGATTGTTGGCGAATAATTGCTAAGTATTCGGCTCGTTTTGAGGCATCATAAATAGGATTGTTGAGAATGGCGGTACTGTCCCGGGTGAGAAAATTGGCGATTTTTTTCAATTCAATATCGGGTTTTAGGCGCAAAATATCCGAAGATTGCAATTGATAAAGCAAGAGGCTTTCATTGTCTTGCGTGAGCAAACTTTGCGCCATCAAGCGGCTTAGGGCTTCAATTTGCGCCACATCTTTGGCTTGGGCAGGGGTATAAATTTGCAATTGCTCCTGAAAATAACTGCGCGCTTTTTCTACATCTTCATCGAGGTAGTATTTTTTCATTAATTGCCAATCGGTTTGCAAATATAGGGCGTGGGCTTTTTGAAGATGGTTTTCGGCGTGGCGGCGGCGCGCGCGTTGTGAGGCTTTGCCGATGGCTCGTGCTGTGAGGTAGCCACCCGCCCCCAAAACGCCCACTGCGCCTAAGCCCCACCACAAGTCTGTATTATCGGTATTTTCGGGCAAGGAGTCAGTTGAGCGTACTGTAGGCTCGTCTTGGGCGGTGTATTCATCGCCTATCCGTTCAATCAATTGGTCAATGGCGTTATTTAATCCATCGTAGTATTTTTGTTGGCGAAATTGGGGTCTTAGTACTTCGTTTAATATTTTTTGGCTTGCCAAATCCGAGACGCGCCCTTCTAAGCCGTAGCCTACTTCAAAGTGCATTTTGCGGTCTTGGCGGGCAATGAGTAGCAGTATTCCGTTATCTTTGCCTTGTTTGCCGATTTTGGACTCACGTGCCATTTGGTTGGCAACTGATTTAATATCAAAACCTTTTAAGGAATTGATGATGAAAATGGCGATTTCGTTGGAGGTTTTTTGTTCGTAAGCCCTGAGTTTTTGGTCAAGATTGCTTTTTTCGGCAGAATTGAGCGTATTGGTTTCGTCTTTGATGTATTTCAAACCAAGTTGGTCTTGGGCAGTTAGTTTTTGATTGATAAATAAGATACAAAAAGTAAAACAAATCAATAAAATTCTCATAACATTTTTTTGGCTCAAATTACGCGTTTAGCCGATATTTTCCTAGCAAAAACGCAGGAAAATATTTTTAAGCCCAAATTAACCCGTTGTGAGACAAGTGCTATTTGTCAAGCCGTTGTTGTAAATACCTCAAACCATTATTGTTATTGCTCAACCCTCCCAAGCGATTCGTAAAACCATTGCGTAGTTTTCGTTACGTGTGGTTTAGTTTTGAAGGGCAAATCAATAAATATTTTAACTATCTGATAATCAATTAGTTATGATTATTTTTAAAATAATATTTAATTAATTGCGCAAAAATTTTTAGAATTAAAAAAAATATTCACACTTTGCAACCCAATAGTCGGATAGATAGTATAATTCCAAAAAAAACTTGTATTTTTATCTTGAATAAAAATAGCAAGGAAAGTATTTTTAAAAAAAAGTAATTTTAAAACCTCCACGATGAAAAAAAACGCCAAGCAATTTGCTCAAATAAACAAATTGAAAGCGAAAAAAAAATTCAAAATAATCTCTAGGTAATTACTTTTTTTTAAACAAAAATATTTTGTATTATTACGAAAATTTAAGTTTTTATCAACCTAATTTTAAACTAAAAAGCAAAAAGTATGGGTATCTTCGGTAGAATTAGCGACATTTTTAAAGCAAATGTCAATGATGCTCTGGACAAAATGGAAGATCCGGAGAAAATGATCAAGCAAATGGTGATTGAAATGCAGGAGGCTATTGCAAAAGCAACTTCCGGCTTGGCAACCGCTATGGCGCAAGAGAAAAAATTGGAAAGAGACTTCAAAACCTACAGCGAGGCTGCCACCAACTGGGAGCAGAAAGCTATGCAAGCCCTCCAAGCCGGTAATGAAGATTTGGCACGCAAAGCCCTCCAAAAAAAGGCAGAAGCTGATTCACAAGCCAAACAATACCAACAAATGTATGAAGGTGCCGCCGCCACTACCGGCAAGCTGAAAGAGCAAGTGGATCAATTGAAAGTAAAGCTCAATGAAGCAAAAATGAAAGAAAGCACCTTGATTGCCCGCAGTCAAGCCGCCAAAGCGCAAAAACAAATTGCCAAACAAGTGGGTAATTTTGATGCCAGCAGCAGCTTTTCTAAATTTGACAAATGGGAAGAAAAAATCCTCAAATCAGAAGCCGAAGCCCAAGCACTTGGCGAACTAGGGGCTGACAGTTCATCAACCTTAAATGATGAGTTCAAATTATTGGAAAAAAGCTCGGCAGTAGATGACGACTTGGCAAAACTTCGCGCTAAATTGAATCAAGGGAGTTAATTAATCAACTATCTAAAGGAGGAAAATAAACTTACAAGCAAACGCTAAAAAATATGCCTAAGTTCAACGTATTAAAAAGTGGTGTCAATGAAGCATTGATAGCCTCAACTCAACAAAAAGTGGAAAGATACATGGGTATCTTGTTTCACGATTATGAAATTGTAAAAATTGATGATTTTTATACATTCAGTTTTGGTAGCATCACCGTTACGGTACAAGTACTGCCTTGGCACAGCGAAGATGTTTTGGTCAAAGTATATTCTTATTTAGGCGACGAAAGTGCCGAACTTACTGCCGAAATGCGCGATGAACTGTTGCGACTCAATGCCACTATTCCGTTTGGTAGTTTTGGCATTACTTTCGAAAAACAAGCCGTATTTAGCTACTCCCTCGCCGGAGCCAACCTCGACCTCAATGAGTTCGAAGCCGCCGTGCAAATGGTAGCCAAAACCGCCGACGAATACGACGAAACTGTACGTGCCAGAGAATTAGTTGCCTAATCTATGATAATGATTATCATTGGCGTAGTTTTGATTGGATTGGGGGTGTTTTTGTATTTTAATCGCCAAAATGCCCTCAATCGCTCAATGGACATCAAATACTACGAAACCTCAAAAATACTCGACGTAGTCGATATTTATGAGCAAACCTCTGCCGAATTGGGGGTAGGAAACTACTCGGGTACCATAGTGGAGCTGACCGGCATCGGGCGGGCTACCAAGCCACTCATTGCCGAGCATAGCCAAAAACCTGCCTTGTATTATGTAGCCACGGTAGAACGCAAGTATGAAGTAACCGAGCAAGAACGCGACAATGACGGCAACTATCGCACCGTAGTGCGGACTCGCACCGAAACTGTATCTACCCGTACCGAAAAAATCCCTTTTTATTTGAATGACGGAAGCGGGCGCGAGATTTTGGTAGATATGGAAGGGGCTAAAATTGATACCATTCAAAGTTTTGACCGATTTGAGCCTAATCCGCCCGCCGGTTACAGCTTTTCGTATGGAAGCGACTCCAAAACTCTGGGCTATAGTTACAAAGAACGAATGATTCCCAACAATGCCAAGCTCTATGTGTTGGGCGAAGTATCAGACCGCCGAGGCGAGTTGAGTATTGTAAAACCTAGTGAAAAAGGCAAACAATTTATTGTCTCAACCAAGTCGGAGGAAGAACTCATCAAATCAGCCGATTCTTCGGCACAATGGCAGTTGATAGGCGGCATCGCCTCGGCGGTCATTGGGGTAATTTTGATTATTTTGGGAATTGCCGGTTAAGGAATTAGGAATTAATAATTGGGAATTAGGAATTGTTTAATTGCCTGATTTTCAATCAATTATGTTTTTAAAAAGTTTACTTTATTTTGTATCTATTCATATGGAATGGTTTACTTGATTTTTTATAGTTTGGACAATACTACTATACAAAATATGTATTCACGCAAAGACGCTAAGGCGCAAAGTACTGATAATCAATAAATTGTGCCTTAGTGTCTAGTGGCGAATTAAAAAATGTATAGTAGTATTAGTTTGGACAATACCTAATTTCTTGTTCCGAATTATTTGCTATTCATTCCTTTGGTACTTTCAATTTTTGAATCGCATTTGATTTTCAGACCTTTGCCCCACACAAAAAACCAGCCATTTTACTCACTAAATTTATAGCCCATACCATACATAGTTTTGAGGTAGTTTTGTCCGCCTAGCTCAACAATTTTTTTGCGCAGGTTTTTGATATGGGTATAAATAAAATCATACGAATCCGCCATATCCATATTATCGCCCCAAAGATGCTCGGCAATGGCTTCTTTGGTCAAAAGACGGTTTTTGTTGTGAATAAAATACAACAAAAGTTCATATTCTTTGCGCGTGAGTACCATTGGATTGCCATTTACACTTACTTCCATCGTTGCCGGATTGATGCTGATTTCTTGAAAGACTATCTGGTTGTTGCTTTCATAGTTTTTGCGGCGAATAATTGACTTCAGGCGGGCATTTAACTCGGCTAAGTGAAAGGGTTTGGTCATATAGTCGTCTGCCCCCAAATCCAAACCCGACAGTTTATCGGCTAGGGCATTGCGTGCCGACACAATCAAAACACCCGCCGGATTATGGGCTTGGCGCAAGCTTCGCAATAGCTCCAGTCCGTTGCCATCGGGCAGGGTAAGGTCTAAGATAATCGCCTCATAATCATAGAGTTGGATTTTCTCGAGGGCTTTTTGGTAGTCAAGAGCCATTTCACAACGATAGCCTTCGTGCTGAAGATAATCAGCAAGGCTTTCGGCAAGAGCTTTTTCATCTTCTATGATTAATATTTTCATATTTTTGGGTATTATTTTTTGTTTGAGAGGTCCAAAAAAGGCTCTTTGCCCATTTTGAGGAAATTCTAGCTTTGCTCTAAGCCTCAACTCATTTGCGCGGGTGGGCTAGACAGCCTGCATTTCAATTTTTTTGAAAAGTAGTAAAGAACCAAGAATAAGCATTAACTATCTGATAATCAATTGATTGAAAAAAATAAGCCTCCAACTTATTTTTAATTGAAAATAAAACAATTAATTTTGACAAAAATACCGCTAAATTTTGAAGACTTTTTGAAGTAAGTTAGATGTACTAATTTGCCTATTTGCTAATGTGCTGATAATGAATTAGTTACACAAAATATAAGATAAACTAATTATACCCAAGCACTTACTCTGAATGAGTTTGCGATAAAATAGATTCAAAATATAAAATAAATAGCTAAAAAAATCATAAGTATTTGATAATCAAATAGTTAAATAATTGGATTTCAGCTTTCTAAAATCTTACCAGCCCTTTATTTAAAAAAAACAGTTAATTTTTTATTAAAACTTAAATTATGCCGGAATTTAAAGACGTATTTATCTCTTACAGCACCAAAGACCAAGCTCCCAAAGACGAATTGAAAACCATTTTTGACAAAGCGCAAATTAGCTATTTTTTAGATGAAAAATCGCTCCAAGTGGGCAAAGATATTGAAAATAGCTTGATTGATAACCTCAATAATACGCTCTTTACGGTGTTGTTGGTGTCTCGAAACAGCCTTTTTTCTACGTGGGTGTGTTTGGAGTGTATTCATCGCTTGCGCCAAGAAGAATTTGAAAAAAGAATATCTTTGCTACCCGTTTTGATTGATATGTCCGTAATGGATGCGGACTTTCCGATAGAGATGGTCGAGAATTTTAAAAATAAACGAGCAGAACTCGAAAAATTGCGCAGTGAAGCCGTTGAAAACGACTTGCCAACCAAGGTTTATAATGATGAAATTGAGCGTGTAGATGAAATTATTCCCCAAATTGGCGACATTATTCAAAAAATAAAAAATGGTTTATCGGCAAATTTTACCGATAGCAACCGCAAAGAAAAAGACCTCGCCAAAATCTTAGACACTATTCGCGCCCGCAAAAATGAAGTAGCTCAGAAAAACGAGCTACAACAAAAATACGACAAACAACCCCTTGCCAATCAAACCAATAGCCGACTTAGGTTTTATATTGGTGCCGGATTGGGCGGATTCTTGCTGTTGATTTTTTTGCTGTTTTTTATTGGCTCATTTGATAGTGAGCCTTCGGTGGAGGAATCCAATCAAGAATCTGGTACATCGACCAATTCTATTAAGCGCAAGAACCCTGGCAAGATTGACGCTGAATCCCAAGACTCAGTTCAAGTTGAGGGAGGAGCTAATACCTTAGATGCCAATTACAGACTAGATGCCGGAGACTCTTTGATATCGGCTAATGGAGCTTATGTTCTTAAAGTGCGTGAAGATGACGGTCATCTCTGTATCTACAAAAATACCGAAGAAGAAACCTTTGTTTGGGGTACAGAAGTTTTTGGCTTCAAAAATGCTTCTCTTGTGATGCAAGCCGATGGTAATTTGGTTGTCTATGATGGTGATAATACGCCTAAATGGTCGACCAATACGACTGACCATTTTGATGCCAAATGGGGTGAAGAAGAATTTAAACCAATCAAAGTCGTATTGGAAGATGATGGTACACTAAGTTTGTATAGTGCCACCGGAAAAGTAGTTTGGACATCTTCCAAAAGTACTTCAGAATAATGTAATGAATAATACTACTGTACATTTTTTTAACCACTAAGCAGCTAAGGAAACTAAGTCATTGATTATCAGTACTTTGCGCCTTAGCGTCTTTGCGTGAAAATAGAATTGTATAGTAGTATTGTAATGAATATCAGATGCTTATAAGTGCTTCATAATCAATGGGTTACAAATTAAACTGTTATTCTAATTCCTTATCAAATGAGTTGGTAGGCTATGCAATACAGCCCACCAACTCATTATTTTTTTATCTTGAATTTTTACACGTCTTATTTTGGCGCAAAGTTCAAAGCCTTACTCAGGCGGGTCAGGGTTTCGTCTCTGCCAATGATTTCCATAATTCCCGCCAAATCCGGTCCGCCACTCACGCCCGAAACCGCTAGGCGCACGGCGGGCATTACCTTACCTAGTTTGAGTCCTTGTTTTTCTACCAATTCGTGCAACAAATGTTTGATGTTTTCACTGCTCCACTCACCGGCAAAATTGGTCAATTCCGTCCATAAATCTTTGACAAAGGTTATAGAAGTTTCGTTCCAATTTTTTTCTTTGGCTTTTTCGTCCATTTGGGTAGGGGCTTGGAACAAGTACATTGCTTCGCGCCACAAATCTTGCGGAAAAGTAGCTCTCTCCTTCATCAAAGCACTGATTTTCAGCAGTTTAGCATCAGTCATTTCTGGAATTAACAGATGATTTTCTTGCAAATCAGCTTTCAAAACCGGCAAAAGCTCGGCATCTGATTTAGCTCGCAAATAATGCTGATTGAACCATTTAGCTTTTTCAATTTCAAATTTACTTCCTGCCTTATGTACTCGACTAATGGAAAAATTAGCGATTAATTCATCTAGCGAAAATATTTCTTGCTCAGTTCCGGCATTCCACCCCAACAAAGCCAAAAAATTTAAAATAGCTTCGGGCAAATAACCGGCTTCTTTGAAGCCATCAACTTTTTCTTGATTTTCGGGTTCTAACCAATCCATCGGAAACACTGGGAAACCGTACTCTTTGGCTTTGCGCTTGCTCAACTTACCGTGTCCGTCTGGGTTCAAAAGCAAAGGTAAATGCGCAAACTGTGGCATTTGGGCTTCCCAACCCAGATATTTGTACAGCAATACGTGCAAGGGTGCCGAAGGCAACCATTCTTCGCCCCGAATTACGTGGCTGGTTTGCATCAAATAATCATCTACCACATTGGCAAGGTGATAGGTCGGCATACCATCATTTTTGAGCAATACTTTATCATCTAATTGCGAGGAATGCACTTTTTGCCAACCTCGAATCATATCATAAAAACGCACTTCGTCTTTGGCGGGCATTTTTATTCGGATTACGCAAGGCTCACCCGCCGCAAGGCGTTTTTGGACATCTTCGGCAGGCAAAGTCAGTGAGTTTTTCATTTGCATTCTTGAGATGGCATTGTAAGCCGTATTGCTGGCTTTGGCTTCTTCCAAGCGTTTGCGCATCGCCTCCAGCTCGTCTTTGGTATCAAAAGCATAGTAGGCAAAACCGGCTTCTACCAATTGCAAAGCGTATTTTTGATAAATTTCTTTGCGCTCCGACTGCCGATAAGGAGCAAAAGCCCCCCCGTGGACGGGCGACTCACTCGGCTCAATACCCAGCCAAGCCAATGCCTTGAAAATATAATCTTCAGCCCCCGGCACATACCGAGTTTGGTCGGTATCTTCAATTCTAAGAAAAAAAGTACCCTGATGTTTTTTGGCAAACAAATAATTAAACAAAGCAGTCCGTACCCCGCCAATGTGCAAGCCCCCGGTTGGGCTAGGCGCAAATCGCACTCTTACGGGGCGGTCGCCGGCTTCTTTTTTATCAATGTCGTTAAGTTCAAAAGTGGTCATATTTTTTAGATTTTTGTTTTTAAATTCGCGCCTTGAGCTTATTTTTTAAGATTTGGGAGCAATTTCTCGACTCAATCAAGTCGCATCTTTGGCATACCCTTTTCGGCACGCAATTATATTTTTTAAATTTATCTAGCTTAATTCCGATTGTAATTGCTTGTTTGTTTTTCTTATTCGACAAAATTATACTTTTTGTTTAATTTTGCTACAGTGGGAATTGCTGAAACATTTAGCTAAAATTAATGATTTTTTGGCGAAAAAAAAATTCTAGGTCAAGCATCAATTCCCAGTTTTTGATATACTTCGGCTTGCGAAAGCTCGCGGACTTCGCCCACTTGCATATTATGGCGTAGTAAACCCTCAATTCGCACGCGAATAAGTCGCAAGGTAGGGAAGCCCACTTGGGCGGTCATTTTGCGAACTTGGTGTTTTTTACCTTCGGTAATCGCCAAACTAAGCCAAGAAGTGGGGATATTTTCTCGGTAACGAATGGGTGGCTCACGTTCCGGCACTTGCGGGTTGTCCAAAATTTCGGCTTGGGCGGGCAGGGTAAAATAATCTTTTTTATCAACTCGAATGGTGATTCCGGCTCTTAGTTTTTCAATGGCGGCGGGCGTGATAGTGCCTTCTACCTGCACCCAGTACTCTTTTTCGTGCTTAAATTGCGGATTGAGCAATAGGTGATTAATTTTTTTGTCATTGGTAAGCAACAGCAAGCCTTCGCTGTCCAAATCCAACCTACCCACAGGATACACATCGCGCGGAAAATCGTGCAAAGAAGCCAAAGTAGGTCTGCCCAAATCATCGGTAAACTGATTCAAAACTCCGTAAGGTTTGTAAATTAAAAAATAACGCAACATTTTGTTTCAATTTTTTTCCACAAAATTATTTTATTTCTCGAAAAAACCCGCGCTTATTTTCTGGGATTTTATGGCTAATTTTGCCCACATAAAACCCAATCAATAATTTGAAAACATTAAAAAATATGAATTTTATTGCTGAAATTGATATAATGACCAAAAAAGAGATTCTTGACCCCCAAGGTAAGGCAGTGAAACTCGGTCTTGAGAATCTGGGCTTACCAACTGTAGAAGATGTCCGCATTGGCAAATACATCGTAATGCAAATCACCGCCGAAAACGAAAGCCAAGCTCGAGAGATAGTAGAAACGGCTTGCCAAAAACTATTGGCAAACTTGATAATGGAAACCTATCAGTTTGAAATCAAAACTATGTAAAATTAAACTCTATCAAACCATCGCTGAGGCACATAGGTTAGTTACAAAAAACATAATATACTGATTACCAAATACTTATAAATAAAGTCCATCTTCACAACCTAAAACTGTATGAATTAAAATAAACTTTTGTCATTTTAATTTTTACAATTTAAAAAAAATACTAGCTTTGTGTCATTAACTAACCAAAATTCATTGTATATGGGAATATTTGACTTTGCTAATCAGGGGGGCGATTTAGCCGAAAAAGTTACCCAAATGCTTACCGCCGCCGGCGTAGATATCGAGGGTCTCAAAGTAGAAGTAGCCGATGGGGTAGCTACACTAAGTGGTAAAGCCGCCTCTGCCGAAGCCCGCGACAAGGCTATTGCCCTTGCCAAAGAGGTAGAAGGCATTACAGCCGTAAGCGATAGTATAGAAGCCCCGGCTGCCGAAGCCGCCAAAACCAATACTTACAAAGTAAAATACGGTGATACCCTCTGGGGAATCGCCCAAGCCCACTATGGTGACGGCAGTAAGTATATGAAAATATTTGAGGCAAACAAAGCACTATGGGCAAGTTATAACAATGACCCCAATGTACTCTACCCCGATTGGGAATTGACCATTCCCGAATAATCTTAATTAATTTGCTGATAATCAGCAAATTAAAAAAAATCATTTTTAAAAAAGAATCGCTCAGGCGATTCTTTTTTTATGTGCTGCATAAAACAGTTTTGCTTGGTAAACTTTCTCAATGTTTTTCCTAAAAAAATCTTCATTTCCATTTATGGGAAAAAAATACTAATTTTTAAGCCCTCCTCAAAAAAATTAATTATTTTTTAATATTTAATCAACAATTATTTTAAAAAATTATAAATCAAATTAGTGCTTGTTAACTACTTGATAATCAATTATTTATAAAAATACATTTTTTATCAATAAAAGTTTGGCTTACGGCTTACTATCATAATTCATTGATTATCAGTTGCTTATGATTTTTTATAAAAAATCGCCCTCGCTCAACCTCGGCAAACAAAAACCCGTAAAATAATCTTATAGCTTTTTATTGTGGCTTTTTGACCAAAACGTACTCTTGAGTAAATTCTGGAAAAATTTTTGTCCTTAGCTAAGTAACCACCTAATGAATCATTGCCTAAAAATCAATCACTCGATTGATACTTGTCATATTTTAGAGCAAATCATCAAAATATCTTTGCAAACAGCACCTATTGAATATTTAAAATAACCATTTTAAATTCTTCTATTCAATGATTTTAAAAATGAAAATCAAGTATATAGCAATTTTAGCCATTATTGGCGTAGGCTTGGGAGCAGCCTTTTTGATGTGGGCTTTCAAAGCTCGAAAAGGTAAAAAAGTAGTTTTCAATTATTCGGAACATCGCTTAGAAGGTGTAAGATTTGATAAAAAAGATTTGGGAAGTGCTGTAAGTGGGCAGTTTACGAGCCTAGCCATCGGACCAGACGGGCGATTGTATGCCAATCAATTGGACGGCAAAATCAAAAGATTTACTATCAAAGCCGATGGTACTTTGGCACTTGATGCCGAGTTTAAGCCGTTTGGCAGTACCACCAAAGCCTTGATTGGTTTGGTGTTTGACCCTTCGGCTACGGCTACCAACCTCAAAATTTGGATTTCGTATTGTGATTTTCCTGAACTCCGTTTTGCACCCGATTGGGACGGACGAATTGCTACGCTTACTTTAAGCCCTGAAAGTAATCAAATTCTAGAGCAGACTTTGGTACTTACCAACTTGCCGCGCTCTGCCAAAGACCACCTCACCAATGGCATTACATTTGGCAAAGACAGTACTTTATACATCAGTCAGGGTAGCAACAGCCCGATGGGCAGGGCTTCGGATAATAAAGATTGGGCTTTTCGGCAGGAATCATTGCTGTCGGGGGCAGTTTTGCGACTTGACCCCAGAAAGCTCCCCACCAAACTCCCGCTCGATGTCAAAACCGTAGATGGACAAGGTAAATACGACCCTTTTGCGCCCAATGCTCCACTCACCATTTTTGCCACCGGACTGCGCAATGCTTATGACCTTACTTGGCATAGCAACGGGCAGTTGTATCTGACCGTCAATGGCTCATCGGCCGGAGGCAACACTCCTACCTCAAACCCAAAAGACAAATTTTACATTGCCCCGCACCCGCACTATCAAGACAAAAAATTTACCAATGCTCCGGCGGTTACAAAGGTCAAAAACGCCCAGCCTGATTTCCTTTTTCGCATCGAGGAAGGAGGCTATTATGGACATCCCAATCCTTTGCGAGCCGAGTATGTTTTGAATCGCGGAGCAAAAGATATCAAAAACCCTGAGTATCAAAACCAACAACCCGACCTCAATTTTCGCAAGCCAGCATTTGAATTTGGCTTGCACGCTTCGCCCAATGGCATCATTGAGTACAAAAGTCAGGCTTTTAACGGGCAATTGAGTGGCAAGCTTTTGGTGGTGCGTTTTAATGGTTATAATGATGTGATGGCTCTCGAACCCGGCGGCGATGAACAAAATATTTATCGGCATTATGACGGCAAATTTATGGGAATGGACAACCTAGATGCCCCACTCGACTTGATAGAAGACCCCAAAACCGGCAATTTGTACGTGTCGGAGTTTGGTGGGTACGGCAAAATCACTTTGTTCAAACCCAGCCTCAATCCCAATCAAGAAATCAAGAAACCCAACCCCATCGCCGATAAAGCAAAGGAATTGGACGAAAACACGCTAACCGTTAGCACCAAACCCGCCGATATTGAAGCCGGTAAACAAATGTATCTCAAAAATTGCGCGGTATGCCACGGACAGGCGGGCGAAGGCGATATGGGACCCAACCTCGCCGACGAGTATTGGCTGTATGGAGCAGATATTAAAGTGGTGTTTCGAACCATCAAAAACGGCGCAAACAACGGTATGCAGGCGTGGAGCAATAAATTTGTCGATGAAGACATCCGCAAAATTGCCAGTTTTGTCCTCAGCCTCAAAGGTAGCAATCCGCCCAATGCCAAAGAACCCGAAGGCAAGCTGTATGGAGTGACCAAAGCTCAAGTCAATTCCTCACGCCCCTAAGGAATTGAGAATTAATAATTAGGAATTATTTAATTGCCTGATTTTCAATTAATTATATTTTTAAAAGTGTTACTTTATTTTGAATCTGTTTCTAAATCATTTGGCTGAAGTAAAATTTCAAAAATCTACCCCAAAAAGGTTTTTAGATGTAAGTCTAAAAACCTTTTTGGGTAGTTGCTTTGTCGAGTGGGTTTTTGTGTATATTCTATAACTATTTGATTATCAGCACTTTATGATATTTGAAATCAAGACTTTTAATTCATTTACAAGAAAATAAAAATAATCACATAACCAGTTCATTATCAGCCCATTAGCAACATATTCCTTTGAGAGATCCGGTTTGCACATTTACTTATTTAGCCTTATATTCACCCTCGATTTGAAAATGAACTGGGTACATTTCAAATTTACCACCTATAGCTCTCTCCTTTGGAGAGGTCAGGGTAAGGTAAAAGAACTACGTAAATTTTAAATATACCCAAATAAACTTTACATTCAATCCTACTGATATGCTCACCAATCAAGAAATTTTTGACCAGATAGAACTCTATGCCGACTTGCTCGAATTGCAAGGCGAAAACGTTTTCAAAGTGCGCTCTTACCACACTGCCGTATTTAATTTGGAAAAATTGGATAAGAATTTGGCTGATTTGCCCCTTGCCGAAATCGAAAAACTCTCGGGTGTGGGCAAGGCAATTGCTTTGAAAATTGACGAAGCCCGCAATGTGGGAATGTTTCACCAATTGAAAGAACAACTCGAGAAAATCCCCGCCGGCGTAGTAGATATGCTCTCAATTTCGGGTTTGGGCGCGAAAAAAGTGGGGGTTTTGTGGCAAGAACTCAAACTCGAAGATACCGACCAACTCTTGCAAGCCTGCGAAAACAATCAAATTGCCCAAGTCAAAGGTTTTGGGGAAAAAACTCAAGAAAACATCAAACAAGCCCTCTTGTTTAAACAAGCAAATTCGGACAAAATGCACTTTGCCAAAGCCGAGCAATATGCCACCCAGTTGGAAAATTATTTAAAAACAAATTTGCAAAACACTGATTTTCAATTAGTTGGACAAATGCGCCGCAAATTGGAAATTGTGGACGAAATTCAATTTGTGATTCAATCCAATGAAGTCGATTGGATTTTTTCCATCTTAGACCAAGCCGATTTTTTACAAAAAAATGAAAAAAACGCCAGTTTATTTGCTTGGCGCGGCAGTTTCAAAGGCAATAAATTAAAAGTCGAAATTCAAGTTGCAAAATCGGAAAATTATTTTGGCGAAATTTTTATTCAATCCGCCAGTCGCCAGCATTTGGGTTTTGTGCCGCAAGGCAATGCCAAAAGTTTTTTGCAACTAGCTCAAAATCAGTCATTTAGCTCCGAAGCCGAAATTTACCAAAAAGTTAATTGGGCTTACATTGAGCCGGAAATGCGCGAAGGCGGCTTCGAGTTGGAATTGGCGCAAAAAAACGAATTGCCTAAACTATTGGAAATCAGCGATATACGTGGCATCATCCATGCCCACTCCACCTATTCGGACGGCAAACATTCATTGGAGCAAATGGCTACGGCTTGCCGCGACTTGGGTTATGAATATTTGGGCATTACTGACCACTCGCAATCGGCTTTTTATGCCAATGGTTTGAATGAATACCGAATTAAGCAACAACATCAGGAAATTGACCAATTGAACCAAAAATTTGCTCCTTTTCGCATTTTTAAAGGCATTGAAGCCGATATTTTGAATGATGGCAAGTTGGATTATGAAGATAGAATCTTGGCAAGTTTTGATTTTATCATTGCTTCCGTTCATTCTGTCCTCAAAATGACCGAAGAAAAAGCAACCGAAAGAATCATCAAAGCCATTGAAAATCAATACACTACCATTCTCGGGCATCCAACCGGGCGTTTGCTGCTCAGGCGGGAAGGCTATCCTTTGAATCACGCCAAAATCATTGAGGCTTGCGCGCAAAACGGCGTAGTCATTGAAATCAATGCCAGCCCTTGGCGACTGGATTTGGATTGGCGATGGGTACATTATGCCTTGGAAAAAGGCGTAATGTTGAGCATCAACCCCGATTCGCACGAAATGGGTACGATTCCCGAAGTAAAATACGGCGTATATGTAGGCAGAAAAGGCGGCTTGACCAAAGATAACACCTTGAATACCAAGGGTTTGGCGGAGATTGAGGGGTATTTTAAGAATAAAAAGAGATAGGAAAGGTTGTTGGTTCCGAGATAGCGGAGTTTGAATTGAAGATATTTCTTGAATTTAGTCCGCAATTTCTTCCAAGAACCGATTTTGTAATCGTCTGATTTTCAAGCATTTATAGGTTATTGCTTTTAGGCAACAGCAATTCCCACTATGGATAAGTGCCTGATTATCAATGAGTTATAAAACTTTTATTAAATTATAAAACCCTGATAATCAGGTAGTTATAAAATAATCTATATTTATTCCAAAAAAACCCCTTTTTACGACAAGTAAAAAGGGGTTTTTAATTGCAAATTATTTTATATAAAATCCTGATTATCAGGTATTTATATTTTTTAAGAAGTGGAATTGAGGCGAACAAAAATTGTCTTATGCTTCAATACTCACTTCATAATTGTTATTTGATATCTACCGAAGTTTTAATATCCACGGCTTCCAAAATCAAATTGTTCATTGGGTCGGCTTCCAAACCAATCACATAACCTTGTTTGAGGTGAATAATCTCATCATAATACAAGATAATCATAGGTGCTTCGCTCATCACCAATTGGTCCATTTTCAAATAATCTTCGTAGCGTGTAAACAAGTTGTCGGTTTCGTGGGCTTCTTCAAAGTATTTGTCAAACTCGGCGTTTTTGAAGTGCGTTTTGTTGGGACCTTGCGGAGCAAAGTTTTTGCTATAAAACATCGCCAAGAAGTTTTCGGCATCGGGGTAGTCGCCAATCCACGAACCTCTAAACAGAGTTACTTTGCCATTGTCCACCATTTCTTGATGAGTAGCAAACTGATTCATTTCAATTTTGACATCAATACCTAGAGCTTTCCAGTCTTTTTGCAAATACTCGGCGTATTCTTTATCGGAGCTATAAGTATAAAGTTTGAGTTGTGGCAAGCCTTGTCCACCCGGATAGCCGGCTTCCTTGAGCAGTTCTTGGGCTTTTTTCTGACTATAAGGGTAGCCTACAACCTTGGTACTGTCAAATGAGGGCAAAGCAAACGGAATTACGCCATAATCGCCGGGCATACCCACGCCATTGCGCAAGAAAGAAACCATACCTTTGCGGTTGACGGCATAACTGAGAGCTTGGCGAACTTTTTTGTTTAAGAAGGGGTTGGACTTTTCGTCATTGCCTTCCAACAAAAAGCCTACATACTCGGTAAGGAGGTAAGGGATTTTCTCGACTTTGAATTTTTGGGCAAATTTTTCTTTGATTTCGCCGTTTTTCTCCAAGATTTGGTCGCGCGAGGTTTCTGAAATATTGGCTACAAAATCCAATTTACCATCAAAGAAATTCAAAAACTCGGTATTACGGTCTTCGACAAAGCTTACTTGAATGGCATCTAGGTAAGGGAGTTGATTGCCTTTGATGTCTTTTTTCCAGTATTTGGTGTTTTTGGTCATTGCTAGGGTATTTTTTTCATCCCAAGCACCTTTGCGTACCATAAACGGTCCGGTTCCGACCGGATTGGCACGAAAGTCTTTGCCATATTTTTCTACGGCTTCTTTTGGCACCACAAAGGTATAAGGCATTGCCAAAATCTGTAAAAAAGCCGGAAAGCGGCGTTTCAGATACACTTTGAAAGTATAATCATTCACGGCTTTGAAGCAAGTATCGCTGATACTGCCGTCGAGATTTTTGAGTACTTTATCGTTGAAAATCCACGAACCGGTGCCTTCTTTCATAATTCTTTTGAAAGAATAGACAAAGTCTTCAGCTTTTACTTCGCGCCCGCGCCCATTGGTAAAGCACTCATTGTCGTGAAAATAAACATCTGATTTAATGGTAAAAGTATAGGTTCTGCCATCGGGCGAAATATCCCATTCTTTTACGATTTCGGGGTGGGTGTCTAGGTTTTTGCTAAAGCTAAACAAACCGTTGTAAATCTGAGAGCAAGCCCAGACATTCGACCTTTTGTTTGCATAAGCCGGGTCAAGTGAAGTAAGCCCTCCGGTTTGGTTGTAGCGAAAAATCTTTTTCCCGTCGCTGCCGGGTCTCCCCGAGTTGGAAGATCCACCGCCACAAGAAGACATCCAGATTACTACGAGCAGTAAAATGAATAATTGTTTCAGCATAGTTTAATCAATTATTTAGGTGAAAACTGTTATAATACTATATAAATTTTATTTTAATGCCAAATTTGAACATAAAGTTTGACTAAAAATCATAGACTTACAAATAATTTACCAAAAATCTAAAAATATTTGATTTTTGTTGGATTTAATCAATCGAATGCCCTTTGCTTCAAAATCTTTAGCCTATTTAAAGGTAAAAGGTAATTGTCTGATAGTCAAGTATTTACTAATATATTTAAAAAAAACCGACAAAATAGTCGTTTTTTTAATTGTGAGGCAAATGTAAACCTTTTTTAATGATAAAGTTAAAAAAAGTTAAGTTTCCTTCGCTTGCTTACATTTTTTTTATCTTTGCCCCACAAATTGGATTTTTATTCAAGATAATTGATTCATCGTGAAAATAAAATTGCATATTCTCTGGCTTGGCTGGGTTTGCCTAAGTCTGGTTGGTTTTGAATCGGTAGCTCTTGCCCAGACCGACTCCATCAAGGTAAAATTGGAAGGTAAGATTGACTCGCTCAAAAACCAGCCTTTACACTCGCCGGGCAAAGCCGCCCTCTATGCTGCCGTAATGCCCGGAGCCGGGCAAGCTTACAATCGCAAGTATTGGAAAATCCCCTTGGTCTTGGGGGGTATTGCGGGGTTTGGCTATGCCATATACTTCAACAACAACCGCCATCTGTATTTCAAAGACATTTACAATGCCAAGCAAGCCATTGCCGCCGGTAATAGAGATGTGATTGACCTCGAGCCACGCCGTAGTCTGGAGAATACCCGCCTCAACCGCGACTACTTTAAAAGAAACCGCGATTTTTCAGTTATTTTGTCAATTTTATTTTATGGTCTGACCATTGTCGATGCCAGTGTTGATGCCCATCTCAAAAATTTTGACCTCAGCGAAGACCTCAAAGCCAGTATTATTCCCAGTGGTGGCACGCTCAATCAAATGCCTATGAACGGTATTACCCTAAGGTTTGACTTCAATGCCGGCCGGAGTTTGGCTAAGTAATCAAGGGGGAGCGAGAAGCGAAAATATTTCTATATTTGGCATAAGCTAAAAATAAATTGAATCAGCGATTCTCGCTGTAGTAATTTTAACGTGAATTTTTTTATAAATAACTGATAATCAATTAGTTATGTGTAAAAAATGGAGTATTTTAATACTACTATACAATTCTATTTTGGCGCAAAGACGCTAAGGCGCAAAGTGCTGATAATCAATGACTTAGTTTCCTTAGCTTCTTAGTGGTTAAAAAAATGTACAGTAGTATTGAGTATTTTGACAAATAAGTGTTTTTCATTAAAAATAAAATTGTATAATTTTTATATTTTTAGAAAATAAATAATTGTCTATACCGCAGGTCTGACAATTATTTATTTTCTAAAAATGCTTTTAACTAATTGATAATAAATATTTTACAAAAGTTAAATGAATTTTATTTCTAAAATAAACCTTTTAAATTTATAAATAAA
>JALONJ010000623.1 GCA_025455045.1 Microscillaceae bacterium
CATCCTGCGTGGAACTTTGTGGACTTTTTTCGCTTTTGAGTAAAAGTACAATGTATTGATTTTCAATTAATTACAGAAAAATTCTAAGAGATAACAATTCAACAAAGTTCCTTACAGGATGACGGCTTGGGGGGATTTTGGATTTTTTTTAAAAATTTAATTTTTTGTACTTTTTTAATATATTTCAAAATATTCACGTTATTTTAAGCGCACCATAAACTTCGTTCATCAATCATCCCACAACCTTAATTTACAAGTATTTGATTTCCAATTACTTACCTAATCAGTTGCGGGAAGTATTGTATGTAAAAGCTGAATATCCGTCAGATGCGAGACACAGTCAGATGCTTAGTAAATAACTCGGAACTAGAAACTGTCCGAACTATTGAATACCGATTATTTAATTTTTTCGCTGCTCAAGCCACTACTCAGCAAGGCTTGGAGGCGGCGTATCAAAATTTCGTCTCGTTTGAGGTTGGCATCTACCAAAACTTGCTCGAGGATTTGCTTTTCATCAATTTGATGCAGCTCTTTTTCGCTAACCATTTTGTTGCGTAAAGCGATTTTTTCAATGGCATCGCGCAAAATATCGCGGGTTTGGCTAGTCCAGCGATTGACGGTAAGGTCTATCAACAATGCCAAGCCCAAGGGCGATTTGACAAAGTCGGTGATGGCGACATTGCTCAAATTGAGCGTTCCGGCTATGATATTGAGTTTGATTTGCAGAGCCGGTTGCACATAAGCCCGAATAGCAGAGTCAATTTGTAAGGTAATGATCGGCAAGTGATGTCCGGCCCGGATAAACACGCCGTACAACTGCTGGTCGGAGCGAATCACGCGCTCGGCTTCCAAGCCTTCGATAATGTACTTGCCGCCTTTGTCATAGGGGTTAATGACTATCATCTTGGCAGTACGAATTGCCTCGTCAAAGACCGAATACTCCACATCAATGCCGTATTTTTGGAAAAACTCCTCAAACAATTTGGGGGCTTTGTATTTGATAGCCGCCATCAAAGGCGCAAATCCACCACCATTACCGGCAAACTGGATAAAACCATACGAAAATATCCCCTCATCATAGGTATTGATGGCATCAAAATTGCCTTCATTGCGCGCCACAAACTTGAGGGCTTTTGCCAAGGTTTCGTTCAAACCCAAACGCGTAAATACATTCAAAGGAATTTCGGGATTGGCAGTACCGGTATATGAAACCCCAAGGTAATATTTGGTAGCCGCACTTCGAGGAAAATTCTCGAACTGCACACTCATTGCTTGTTGGGTTTGCGGGTGCGGAAAACTGAGTTTATAGCGCGTGAACTCGCGCAAAACCTTGTAAGTAACATCATTGGGAATGATGACTCCGGGCGTAAAACTATTGGTCTGGAGCATTGCGACCCGTGAGGAGTGTTCAATCCAAAAACGCACTCGAAACTGGTTTTGGAAGCGTTCAATTGCTTCAATCGTTTGGGGAATATAGTTGGAAGTAATAGCTCCTGAACCGTATTTTTTCTGCAAAATTTCGGGTGATTCTTGGTGTTCGGCGGCAAGCATTTTTAATTGTATCAACCGCGCTTGCACTTTTGCCAAATCTTCGGGGCGATTGACGTGGTTGCGCCCCACCGGCCCGCGCAGAGGCGTATCAAAAATCTCTACGCCACTGGTTGCTTCTATTTGAAATATTTTGCGGGCTTCTATAATCGCCCTCACTTGGGCGGGTAGCCCGTTGGTTTTGACTTCGGCTAGGTCTTCGAGCTTGGCGGGTTGAGGTATATTTTTAATGCTAATATCTTGATTATCAGCATTTTGCAAATCTTCTTCGATAGATTTATTTTCTGTAGGCAAGGTAGTGTTTTCGATGTTTTTTGCGGGGTAGTTCATTATTTTTTTGGTCGGAATTTTGAGTATTTGCCCTGCCCTGAGCATATCCGAGTTGAGTTGATTAAAAATTTTAAGCTCATTGATACTCAAGCCAAACTTACGCGCAATCGCATACAAAGATTCACCTTTTTCTACGTTATACTCCTCATAATCAGGGTTTTGCGGAGTTGTATTGGTTTCGGTTTTGGTCTGAGGCTTGTAGTTTACTTTTAGTTTTTGTCCGACTGACAAAGTTCCCATATTCAATTGATTGAGGGTCATTAGTTCGGTAACACTCATACCATAATGTTGGGCAATGGTATGTAAGGAGTCGCCTCGTTCTACGATATGAATTTCGGGTTGATTAGTTTTGCTTTCTGTTGATTTGTCGCGGATTCGGAGTCTTTGTCCGATTTTGAGGTTGTGCGAAGTCAAATGGTTCAGTTTTAACAAATGCGCAACCGTTACTTCATATTCGCGGGCTATGGAATACAAAGTATCCCCGGCTTTTACGATATGCTCACCGGCTTCGGGCGGAGCCACACTAGGCGGAGTAGCCGTAGTTACGGTCAGTTCTTGTCCTACCCGCAGGTTGGAAGATGCCAAAGGATTGAGTTGTTTGAGTTCGGCAACTGTCAGGTTGTATTTTTTGGCAATGGTATATAATGACTCTCCTACTTGCACAATATGTTTGGAAGGAGTTGGATTCATAATGTTATAGAGATTAGCAATTGAGAAAACTTGATTGATAAGGCAAACCTATCAAAAATTTGGAAAACAAAATCAAAACTTTCTAATACGAAATAGATACAAAATAAAGTAAATTTTTTAAAAACATAATTAATTGAAGATCAGGTAATTAAATAATTCCTAATTCCTATGAAAGGCATTTGATAAGCCTTGGTCAATCAAGACACAATTAATTTTAAATTTTAATTAAAAATTCAATACTTAACAAAATTGCTAAAAAACTTAAATATCTCTTACATTTTGTCTATTTTTTTCTAAAAATGTGAGGTTAATCCAACGATACAAAACTATTTTCGCGCAAAGACGCTAAGACACAAAGCACTGATAATCAATGACTTATAATTATTATTTCAAAATTTGTAAAGTAGTATTATTTTTTAGATGAAATTTTTTGTAATTTAACGTGAATATTTTTATAACTAATTGATAATCAAATAATTATAATGTAAAAAATACATTTTTTCGGTAAATTATAAATTATGTTTAAAATAAA
>JALONJ010000166.1 GCA_025455045.1 Microscillaceae bacterium
CGGCTAGGTTTAGCCCACTTAGCTTATATCACCCAAAATATTGGTCGTTTTTTGGACTTTTTTCTCCCATATTTTAAACCCGAAAAACCACCCGAAATAGTAAATGTCGTGCAATAAAATTACTTTTACAATTAAAAATATAACTAATTGATAACCTAATATTTACATTACAAAAAATGCAAAAATACGCCCTCATTGTTGCCGGAGGTAGTGGTAAGCGAATGCAATCAGAACTACCCAAACAATTTATCGTTATTGGCAATCGCCCGATTTTGATGCACACTATGCAAAAATTTTATGCCTATTCGCCTGATATTCAAATAATTGTCGTTTTGCCCGCCTCCGAATTTGCGGCTTGGCAAGCCCTGCTTGAGCAATATCAGTTTGATATTCCCCATCAATTGGTAGCCGGGGGAGAACAAAGGACTGACTCGGTGCGCAATGGCTTGCAAGTGATTGATAATGAGGCAAGCATAGTGGCAATTCACGATGGTGTGCGCCCATTTGTAAACATTGAAACCATTGCCGAAAGCTATCTAACAGCCGAAGAAAAAGGCTCGGCGATTGCCACCGTTGCTTCCAAAGACTCCCTTCGCCAAAAAACCGGCGATACTACCGTAGCTGTTGATAGAAGTCAATATTTTTTGGTACAAACTCCCCAAACTTTTCAAACGGCGTTGATTAAAAAAGCTTATCAACAACCTGATATTCAAGCCCTTACCGATGATGCCAGCGTAGCCGAAAAAGCGGGTTATGCCATTCATTTGATTGCAGGCAGCTATCAAAACATCAAAATTACTACCCCCGAAGATTTGTCAGTTGCAGAGGCTTTTTTGAAAAATGCAAAATTTTAAAAAACTAGGTTTGGTTCAAGATTAAGATTCAAAATCCATTATTGCCCACTCGCAAAAACAATCTTTTCTCGAAAATCTTTTACCTTTCATTGATTACAAACAAAACGAGGAATCCTCGCTTTCAGCAAAGAATAGCTACGGATTCCTCGTTTTGCTCGAGATGACAAATTAAAAAATTACCCAGCGCAATTTCGCCAAAGATGAGAAGAATTTAAGATTCAAAATTTGATTTTACTCGCTTTCGCCTTGCGCTTGTTTTTTCTTAAATTCTTCAAATTTGGAAGGTACAACCTTACGGGGCATTGTATTGTTACCCAAATCAATGTCGGCGGTTTCCATATTTGGGTCTATGACAAACGAGGCTACCTCTTTGCTCAAAACTAAAAATTTGTTCACCTTTTCGGGGTTGTATCGCCACACTTCTGCCGGAATTTTGATGATTTCATTGCTTCCGTCTTTATAATTGGCTTGTATGACTACGGGCATTATCAAACCACCTACATTTTTAAATTCAAGGTTATAAAAATAATTGTCGGCATATTGACCGGCTTTTTCGCCCAATTGCATTGCCACATAGCCAAACATTGTAAAATCTGCCGCATCAAAAGGATTTTCGGCACTCAGTTTTGTGGTTGGAGTTTTGAGAACTTTTACACTTTCCAAAGAAACATCTACTGCTTCGGTACCATAAAACCAACCTCGCCAGAACCAATCCAAATCAGTTGCCGAAGCATCTTCCATTGTGCGGAAAAAATCGGCTGGTTCGGGGCTTTTGAACGCCCACCGGCGGGCATATTCTTTGAAAGCATAGTCAAACAACTCGCGCCCCATAACGGTCTCACGCAAAATATTGAGGGCAACCGCCGGCTTGCTGTAAGCATTGGGACCAAACTGCATCAGGTCAATTTGTTCGGAGTTGGTCATAATCGGCACCAGTTTTTTAGGGTCGCCCTTCATATAGGTAATAATGGTAGGCGGAAGACCATCTTCCCCAAACATCGCCATATCCCATTCTTTTTCGGTGATGTGTTGCATAAAAGTATTCAAACCCTCGTCCATCCAAGTCCATTGTCTTTCATCGGAGTTGATAATCATTGGGAAGAAATTATGTCCTACCTCGTGGATAATGACCGAAACCGTGCCTTTTTCCACGCCTTTTGTCCACGTACCATCGGGTTTGGGGCGACCTTGATTGTTGAAGCTAATCATTGGGTACTCCATACCACCCACTGGACCGTGAACCGAAATAGCCACCGGATAAGGATAATCAATGGTATGTTTGGAGTAAGTTTTGAGGGTTTGGACTACGGCTTTGGTCGATACCTTGCCCCACAAAGGATTACCTTCTTTGGGATAGTAAGACATTGCCCAAGCCTTTTTGCCGTTTTCCATCGTTACTTGCACAGCATCCCAAACAAACTTGCGCGAGCTTGCCCAAGCAAAATCGCGGACATTTTGGGCTTTGTAAATCCAAGTTTTTTTGGCAGTGGCGCGTTCTTTTTCGGCTTGTTCAGCTTCAGCTTGGTTCACAATCAAAACCGGTTCTTTGGCGGTTTTGGCTTGCTCAAGTCTTTGTAAATGAATGGGTTTCAAGACAATAGCGGCATTTTGGAGTTCGCCGGTCGAGGCTACAATGTGGTCGGCGGGTACAGTAATGGCTACTTCGTAGTTGCCAAAATTGAGAGCAAACTCACCTCGTCCCATAAATTGCTTGTGCTGCCAGCCTCTTACATCATTATACACTGCCATTCGCGGAAACCATTGCGCCATTTCATACACATAGTTTTTGTCTTGGTCAAAATACTCATAGCCCGAACGGGTATAAATCGGGTCGGCTTTGGCATCTACAATATTGAAAGTCCATTCAATCGAGAAGCTCACCATTCCGCCTTTGGCTTTGACGGGTGCGGGCAAATCAATCCGCATCATTGTCCGATTGATAGCATATTTCAAGGGATTACCCATTTTATCTTTGACTGCCAAAATCTTATTACCGGCATCGGAGTTGATTCTTTGCAAATAAATGGGTAGCATATAAGTTCCTAAGTTGCCGTCATTTGGGTTGATATCGAGTGTTTTGTAAGTATCGGCATTTTTGTCAAAGAGATTTTGGTCAAGTTGTACCCACAAATAAGGCAGGTCTTTGGGTGAATTGTTGTAATAGGTGATGGTCTCAAAGCCTTTGATGCTTTGGTTGTCATCATTCAATTCAACTTTGATGTTGTAATCGGCGCGTTGTTGCCAATATTCGGGACCCGCCGAGCCGTCAGCCATTCGGGCATTGTTGGGGGTGGGCAGTTCTAAGTCAAGTTGCTCAAATTTAGAACTTGTATAGGGTTGTTTGGGGGTTTGGGCAAAACTCCAATAAGTCATCACCAACAAACCCAGCGTAAATAAATAGCGCATAAGTATGGAAAATTGAAAAAATAAAATTTATGAGTGTTTTAATAAGCACCTGATTATCAATTACTTATCCCAAAAATAAATAATTGTTATAACAAATGTAGTTTTTTTGGCAATATTCTCTAGGTTTACAACCATTAATCTTCGTAAAAGGATTGAAAAATAGCAGAAAAAAACAAAATTTGTTGGCTAAACTCGTTTTATAGGAAATACAATCACAGCATTTATGATTTTCACCCGATATAGGAAATTTAGTTTAATCATAACTAACTGATAATCAGGTAGTTACAAATATTTTGTTTTAATGAAAAATTTTAATGGAAAACCCTCACCAAATCGTCGGTATTGGATAATCCCGAAGATTTTTTGAGGGAGAAGTAGGAGGAGGAGAAGACAAAAGGAAAAAATGAAAAGGATTAAGGATTGAAGGGTGCATTTCAAATTTACTACCTATTACCCTCTCCTTCGGAGAGAGTAGGGTGAGGCAAAAGAAATGCGTAAATTTGAAATGCACCCGGATTGAAATAATTATCTTTGTCAATCGTGGTATAAGCAAGCCACAAGGATAAATTAAAAAATACTGCTATGCAAAACTTAGAGCCAGCAAGCCACCAAGCCTCTAAGTATTTGATTATTAATAAATTGCGTCTCAGCTTCTTTGCGTAAACAGTATAAATGTATAGCAGAATTAATTTATGTAACTACCTTGACTATCTGCCAAAGGCAAGACACAGTCAAGTATTATCAAAATATTCATTTAAAATATTCACCTAAAATATATGCAAATTGCTGATAATCTGCATCTTAGCTATTGTACCAATATCCACGCCGGCGAAAGTTGGGTTGATTGTTTTGAACAATTAAAAATTTACTTGCCCGAAATCAAGCGGCGGGTTTCGCCCCATAAACCTTTTGGCATAGGGTTGCGACTTTCCAATCAATCGGCAAACGATTTGTTGGCAAATGAAAAATTCTATTTAAAAGAATTTCATAAATGGCTCATTAGCAATGATTTATATGTATTTACCCTCAATGGCTTCCCTTACGGAGGGTTTCACCGCGAAGTGGTCAAAGATGCCGTACACCAGCCCGACTGGACAACCGAAGCCCGAAAAATTTATACCCAAAATCTTTTTGAAATATTGGCTTCTCTCCTACCCAGCCACATCACCGGCGGTATATCCACCTCTCCCCTATCCTACAAGCCTTGGTTTAAAAATAAGCCCGAATTACAAAGCCAAGTTTTGATGACCGCAACCCAAAATATACTCGAGGTCGTTGCCCAATTGATTGATATTCAACAAAATACGGGCAAAATAATGCACTTAGATATAGAGCCTGAGCCGGACGGATTGTTGGAAAACTCCGGCGATTTTTTTACTTATTACCAAAAACATCTACTGCCGCAAGGCATTGATTTTCTTTGTCAAAAATACGGATTTGATAGCTTAGAAGCCGAAAAACGCTTAAAAACCCACGTGCAACTTTGCTATGATATATGCCATTTTGCGGTGGCTTACGAAAATCATCACGAAGTACTAGCCAAGTTGCAAAACCAAAACATAGCCATCGGGAAATTTCAAATCAGCTCGGCACTTCGGGCAGATTTAAGCAATTGGTCAAATAACCCATTGATTTTCAATGACTTACAAAAATTCAATGAATCTACTTACTTGCATCAGGTGATTGCTCAAAAACCAGATAAGCAATTGGTGCAATACAATGATTTGCATTGGGCATTGACGCAGCAAGACCAAATCGAGTTTAGCGAATGGCGCATTCATTTTCACGTACCTTTATTTATGGAAAAATACGGGCATTTAGAATCTACTCAATCCGATGTCAAAACCGTGTTAAACTACTTAAAATCAGCCCATTACACACAACACCTAGAGGTAGAAACTTATACTTGGGATGTATTGCCAGAGGACTTGCAAACCGATTTGGCGAGTTCGATTGAGCGAGAAATTAAACAAGTGCTGGCTTGGCTTGAAGTCTAAAAAAATCAGCTTGATAGTAGCCGGTAAGTCTCCTACGCTACCCAACCTTCCCGAATTATTAAATAATGTAAGTTGCGTAGTACCATATTTTGAACCCAACCCCTGCCCCTCCCCGTTGAGGGAGGGGTGATAACTCGCTGATTATGAAGCCCCTCTCTGAAAGGGTAGGAGTTTGGGATGGGGTTTTGAGTGAGTTTCCAGGTGCTACGCAACTTACCTTAAATACTCATTTTGTTATTATAAAAATTATTTTAAAAATAATTAAAATATTATTTTATAACATAATAAAAACGAATGTGTAAAGCCTGACAAATTTCTTTTTATCCTTACTTATGCAAGGTTATGGGTCAAAAATGCGCTTAAACTAGAAAAAAACAGTAAATATTACACAAAATTATAACCAATTGATAATCAGCTAATTACAAATAAAATATAGTGGTAAGTCAAATTTAAAAGCGTTTAATTCAGTTTTTTTTCAAAAAAAATAGAAAAAATTACTATAAAAATCATTCATTATTCAAAAAAAACGTATAACTTACAAGCGCATTAAGAACTCAATAAAAAAAATTCAACATTCTTCTTCATTAATCTCCATCATTTTTTTACCAAACACCGGTAAAGTTTTTTAACTTTATAAAAAATTTTGCGTACATATCAAACTATTTACAAAATGCGTACTAAAAACATTTCCAACAATCCTCTCAAAAGATTGAGTATCAGCTCATTTGGGTACAAGCCCAATTTTAATCCTCACTTCTTAGTATGGGCTTTTTTGAGCCTATTTATCGCCACTCAAGCCTTTGGGCAATCCCAGTGCAATATCAATTGTGGCGAAACCGTCGGCGGGCAGCCTGGTATCACCTCTTGGAACAAGGTGAAGCTATATACTAAAGGTGTAAATGCTGTAAATTATGGTTTAGATGTACTCTCTAGCTACACAATGGGTGGCGTAGGAGTAGTTACTGGGGTTACCAGCCACGGTATAGGAGTTGTCGGACCTTATCCGGAAAATCCTACTCGTTGGAACGAAATCAACTACATTCCGGAGTCAGGTCGTTCGGAAAAACTTTTGTTTGAGTTTCCAAATTGCCAAAGTTTTACCGGAGCTAACATTACCCTGAGTAGATTTTATGCTTTGGAAAACGGTGATGAAGGCGAAGCTGGTTGCTGGCGCGCTTTTGATGCCAACTTCAATCAAGTAGGGGGCGGTACTTTTTATGCCACTCAACCTACCAATTCCGGTTTATTCAACTTCGAAATTCGGGCAGGTGCACCTTTTCGCTACTTAGAGTTTACTGCCAAACCTTACTCATTAGCCAAGACCACCAACAGTAGTGATTATTTAGTACAAAGAATTACTCCTACTTGCTTTACTATTCCTAGTTGCGATGATTTGATCGGCGGAACCAATGCGTTTAGTTCTTGGCAACAAGCTGTGATTACGACCCGTCCATTCAATACAAATATGTTTTTTGCCGCTAATCCCAGCGTTTTTGTATCAGATGCTAAAGAACTTCCCGGTTCTAGTGGCTTGGGCGTACCTAATGATAGTGAATCTGAAATCAACTTCGATCCTTATACCGGTCAATCCGAAGCTCTCAGATTGGATTTGGGAGCTAGATTCACCTCTGCTCAGTTCAAAGTAGCTCGTTTGTTCAATGGCGAAATCGGCTATTGGGTAGCTTACAATGTAGTAGGTTGCGAATTGGTAGCCGTAGCTAGTGGCGAGTTTTTAGGCGACGAAGAATCCGATGGCACCCTCAAAGGTGGTGGCGTAACCGGACAAAGAACTGTAACTGTATCAACCGAGAGTGAGTTTCAAGTGGTAGAATTTACCTCTGGCCCTACACAAACCGAAAAAGAAGGTGAAGAAGAAGAAGTCGGTAGTGGCTATGTATTGCATCAATTTGTGCCTTGTCCCGAGTGTAGTAGCGGTGCTTATGAAGTATTGAATTATACCCCCGGTGTAAACAAAGATGGCACTACCATTGCACCCGAATTTAGTAATACTGAAAACGCTATAGGCTCGCCACAAGACCTTGATGATGAAAACCCGGTTAATTTTGTATCGCTTGGCTTTGATGGTTCAATTACTTTAAAATTCGCCTTGCCATTTACCAATGGTGTAGGACCTGACTTGCAAATTTTTGAAACCTCTAGCGATGGCGAAGACGAGCCAAGTTGCGAAAGCAATCCGGAAAGAGCCGATGTTTTTGCCTCGCAAAATGGCGTACACTATGTGTATTTGGGTACAATTTGCCAAGATGGTAGCGTGGATTTGGGTTCTTTGGAATGGGCTTGGTATGTGAGAATTATTGATGCCAGCAAACGTGGTGACTTCTGGAATGGCAAAGCCAATGGTTTTGACCTTGATGGTATTAAATGCTTAAACGGACCGGAAGAAGACCCAAAAATGCCGGAATATCCTGAACAATGCAATGCCAATTTTGTAAAAAATTATGCCCCCGGTCGCCGCAAAGATGGTACACCTATAACTGCCACTCGCCAAAATATGACACGCGCTTTGGGCGAGCCTGATTCTTTCGATACATTTGCCAATGCTACTTCACTCGGATTTAGTGATGGAGCTTCCAAAGGTGCCGGTGCTGCTGCCGGTTTTATAGAGTTAGGATTTCAGTTCCCAATTTTTGACCGCCAAAGCGTCAATGATGTCTTGGTGATTGAGACAAGTTTCGGCAACCCTCAATTTAGAGTCTATCCTGAACAAGCTGAAGTATATGCCTCTAAAAACGGAGCTGACTGGGTATTGTTAGGTAGAACCAATACCATCACTCCGGGCGTTAATTGCCAAATTACTCTGGATACCGAGTTTGACTTTTCGGGCAAAATCAGTTGGGCGCAATTTATCAAAGTTGTAGATGTTACCAATCCCAATGCTTTGCTTCGCAATACATCTTGCACACCATTAGCGAGTAGATTTGCCTTTGGTGGTGGAGCCGATGCTTTTGATGTAGATGCAGTAGTTTGCTCTTATGATTATGGCGACAAGAAAAAAGGTGGTTTGGCTCGTACTCAAACCCGCCGTGAGTCAAGAGTAGAAATTGAAGCAATGAAATCTTTTCCCAATCCAGCAGTTGATTTTATCACGCTTGATTTTTCGGAGGCACCAGAGTTTGTAACTCCTGACGAAAACCGCATCAAAGTTAAAATCTATACAGCGCAAGGTCGTCTGGTACAAGAAAATACCACCGAAATCAGTGGAGATTTTGCTTCCGAATTGAATGTATCCACTTTGCCAAGTGGTATGTATATTCTCAAATTGGAAGCCGGAATTGCGCAAAAAACTTTGAAATTTGTCAAATAGATTTAAAAAAAAATGGTTCAATCGTTAATTTGGGGATTGAGTCCAAACCCTAAGGGTTTTGAAAACCCTTAGGGTTTAAATAATCTTGAAAAATTACTATGAATTAACCAAATTAACGATAGAGTCAAAAAAATTTAATAAACTAAGCTATCATCAAAGTTCGCACTTTATAAATACCCAGACCTTGTCAAAATACTTTGACAAGGTTTTTTTTCATTTGTATCTTGAATTGTTTTTTTTCAAAATGGTAAGTAGTGAATGTTCTTTTAAAGCTGCCTTATAAATACCAACCTGCCCCTTAATCATTAGGTATTTGAATAATTCCCAATTCCTAAATAATTCCTAAGATATGGCTAAAATTATCGTACTTTTGCGGTTTAATTTTGGAAATTAATATGCAAGATTACCCAGAACATCTTTCCGAAGATGAAGATGATGATGAAGACGGTGGTTTATTCGAACATTATCGTTTTACCGTTGACAAAGGACAAACTTTGCTTCGAATTGATAAATATTTGTTGCTCAAATTGGCAAATACCAGCCGAAACCGCGTACAAAATGCCATTGAAGCCGGTTTTGTAAAAGTAAACGAACAAATTATCAAGGCAAATTATAAGGTAAAACCGCTTGACACTATCGTAATTGCCCTGCCCCAACCCCCACGCGATACGGAGGTTATACCCGAAAATATACCTCTCAACATTGTGTATGAAGACGCTGATTTGCTCATAGTCAATAAACCTGCCGGAATGGTTGTGCATCCCGCTTACAATAATTGGACCGGTACCTTGGTCAATGCTCTCAGCTATCACTTTCAAAACTTGCCCGAAAACGCCGATGGTCGCCCGGGCTTGGTACATCGGATTGACAAAGACACCTCGGGTTTGTTGGTGATAGCCAAAACCGAGTTTGCTCTCACCGACCTAGCCAAGCAGTTTTTTGACCATAGCATTGAGCGCACTTATTACGCGTTGGTGTGGGGCGAACCGGCTCAGGCTCAAGGCACTATCAATGTAAATGTCGGTAGAAGTCTCAAAGACCGGCGCGTAACCGATGCTTTTCCGGCAGGCGATTTTGGCCGCACGGCTATTACTCATTATGAGGTTATCAAAAGTTATTATTATGTGAGCTTGGTCAAATGCAATCTCGAGACTGGGCGCACCCATCAAATCAGAGCGCATTTCAAATACTTGAAGCACCCTTTATTCAATGATGTAACGTATGGCGGTGATAAAATTTGGAAAGGCACAGTATTTACCAAATACAAGCAATTTGTTGAAAATTGTTTTAAAATAATCCCTCGGCAAGCTCTACACGCCAAGTCTTTGGGCTTCAAACACCCTCGAACCGGCAAGTGGATGCAATTTGATTCCGATTTACCGCCCGATTTTGTGCAAGTGATTGAAAAATGGGAAAATTATATCAAAAACCACCCCGAACAAGGCTAAATAATGTGCTAATGTGCTAATTTGGCGATGTAATGCACTGATTATCAACCAAAGGCAGACCTAGTCAATTAATGCAGATTAGCACATCGGCAAATTAACGCATCTGCTTATTAACAATAGTTCGTGAATAATTTGTAACTGATTGATTATCAGATATTTATAAAATTGTAACCCAGCCTTTAGGCTGGGGGAGGCACAGCCTAAAGGCTGGGTTACAGACTTATTTGTCAAAAATCAAAGATTATCAGATACTTACAAATACCTTAATCTTTTAGCTAAATACTTGATTTTCAAACACTTAGCTCTCAACTAAAAATGCTACGAACTATTGTATTAATACTCAATCCCATATACTTCGTTAAACTCCTCAACCAGACTCCAAAGTTTGTTGCCAAGTTTGTATTTTATGACATAAACGATTTCGTAAGGAATGGTTTTGTAATAGGCTTGGGCGATACTTCCCGCCATTACCGCCAGTGTGTCGGTATCACCACTCAACGAAACCGCCAAACGAATGCTGGTTTCAAAATCGCGTGAGTCCAAAAAGGCAATAATTGCTTCGGGTACAGTTCCTTGGCAAGTAGCATCAAATTTGTAATTGGGGCGAATTTGGCTGATTTTGCGTTGTAAGTCATAACCAAAGGTTTGTTGGATATATTCTCTAATTTCGGCTTTCGAACTACCTTTGCGCGCCAAAAATACCGCCGCCGCAATTGCCTCGGCACCTTTGATACCTTCGGGGTGATTGTGGGTGGCTTCGGCTGATACTTTGGCTTCGGCAAGTACTTCGTACAAATGCTCAAAAGCATAGCCAATAGGGCTTACACGCATTGCCGAACCATTACCAAAACTATTGTAAGGTTCTAGAGAATCACTTTGCAACCACTGGCGAAACATACCACCATAACCACGATTGGGGTAGTTGCTTGCATATAATTTGATGGTTTCGGGATAGGGCAAATTGTTCAACAAGGCATCAGCTACTGCCAAAGTAAGGACAGTATCATCGGTAAAATGACAAGCCGGATTAAAAAGTTTAAAATTTGTTCTTTTCAATTTAGTACCTTCGTGTACCGAACCAATAATGTCGCCCGCAATCGCCCCTAACATATTTTTTGTTTTTTTTTTAAATACCTGATTATCAATGATTTATATAAATTCAATAGCTATAGCCCAAAATTAAAATAGCTTGGCAATATTTTTTGTCATTGCGAATATTCGCCACCCAAAACTAATTTAACGTGAATATTTTGAGAAATATTGAAAAAGTACAAAAAATAAATCTTTAAAAAACACTCTAAAATCCCCCCAAGTCGTCATCCTGTGTGGAACTTTGTTAAATTGCTATGTCTTAAAATATTTCTGTAATTAATTGAAAATCAACAAATTATAATTTCACCCCTCCTTCGGAGGGGCAGGGGGAG
>JALONJ010000624.1 GCA_025455045.1 Microscillaceae bacterium
GTATAACTTATTGATTATCAATGTTTTAACAATATTTCAAAAAAAATAAAACACGCCAAAACATTTTGTCATATAAATCTATAAACATTTTATTTAATCTTTTTGCACAAATTTTTTAACTTTGTTTTCTTTGCATAAAAACTGTATATAACCAAATTAAAAATCGATGAGCGAATCGGACGATATGATCCAAGCCTACATCAACAAGGTCTTGAAAATTCAACAAGAACAACGCCAAAGACCGCTCGATGTGGATGAAATGAACCGCATTGCGGAAGAGTTGGGTATGTCCGAGTCTGACCGTGCTTTTATCCAAAAGAAACTCAAAGATTATATCGCTCGTGGGCAGGGCTATAGCCGCTATGAAGATTGGGATAGTGCCATTGAGGAGTTTGAACAAGCACTTGCCCTCAATCCTTTCAATGTGGAAGTTTTGTATGGCTTGGCAAATGCCCACAAACATCGCTCAATGCTCAAAAAAAACAAAGATGATGTCAATTGGGCAAAAGGCTACGCCAAACGGGCACTGCAAATCAACGCCAATCACGAGCCTTCGCTCAAATTGGTCAGCGAACTCAATCGGGGCATCATCAGCAAAACCAATCCTTTTGGGATCGATTTTGGGTTCAAAGATGTAAAAGATGTCAAAGACTTCAGCACCAATCCCTTCAAAGACCTCAACCAATCGTTTAAATCGTTGGATTTAGACTCTATCAAGCTCGACGCCAATCGCAAACTGCGCAAATCGGTGCGCGACAAAAAAATATTTGGGGTATGTGGCGGACTTGCCGAATATTTCAACATTGACCCTACTTGGGTGCGTATTTTCTTTATCTTAGGAGTTATTTTTGGGGGTGGCGCGGCTATTCCCATCTATATTTTGATGGCATTTATTTTGCCCAAAAACTGAATTAAGGATTACATAGATAGAAATGAATGTTCGCACTTTTTTAGGAAAATGATCACGCCGACTGCCTAGCTGATGTGTATGCGATTTTAGGGAATAGATACAAACTAAAGCAAAATTTTTAAAAATATAATCAATTGAAAATCAGGTAATTAAATACTCTCTAATTCCCAATTATTAATTCCTAAACCACCTCTTAGCTCAACAGTTTCTTTGAATCTATCAAGCATTAGAAGAATTTTATAACTCATTGATAATCAATTAGTTATATATTTTTAATAATTCTTTGCCCTTTGTCAGGAAATGCTAGTTTTATTCTAAGCCTCAACTCATTTAGGCAGGCAGGCTAGGCAGCCTGCTTTACAATTTTTCCTAAAAAGTGGTGAAGCCCCCAAGTATTTATATAACTACCTGATAATCAGGTGATTATTAAATAATTCAAAACTCAAAACTGTCCAAACTATTGCGCAGGTTATTGTCTAGGCTTTTTTTACTTGAAGCGAAGTTCCTTCTTGCCTGACCACTATAATTTTTGAATCTTTCTCAATAAAATCACCCAACGTGGAGGCATCATAAATGGTGTTGTCAATCATTATTTTACCACTGGGGCGCAAAACCGTGTGAGCTATCCCATTTTTGCCCACCAAACTATCGCTATACACACTGGCAGTGTAGCCGTCTTCGCTATTGAGTGAGGTTTGCAAAGCAATACGGCTAAATCGCTTGCTGTTCAGCACTTTGGGCACTAGGTACAAGAGCATTGCCACCGTCAATACCAAGCTAAAGAGTACCGTAGTAAGCGAGGTAAGGGCTTCGGAAGTACCTACAAAATCAAAATTAAAACCTTTGTTATTGACCATCATCAAAAACAAAGCTCCAAAAATTGCCCCTAAGCCCGAAAAACCCAACACGCCAAAGCCCGGCGTAACAAACAACTCAATAAACAGCAAAACTACGCCAACAAAAAACACGGCAATTTCCCAGTTTTCAGCCAAGCCGGTGAGGTAATAGGGTATAAAATACAAGACCGCCGCCGTAATAGAGGCTATCAAAGGAAACCCAATACCCGGGGTTTTGAGTTCGAAAAAAATACCCGCCACAATGATAGAAAGCAAAATACCACTCAAGTAAGGATTCAAAAATATACTGATAAATTGCTCCAAAGGACTTAGCTCAAACGCAATCTTTTCGTAATTTTTGATTTGATTTTGGGCTAGTATTTCGGCTACCGACTTTACTTCGCCTTCACAGTAATTGTTTTTGATGGCTTCGGCGGTAGTAAAAGTCAGTACTTTGCCTTTTTCGTTTACTCCGGCAATTTCTACCCTTGAATCCACCATTGCTTCGGCAATTTGCGGATTGCGCCCGTTGGCAGTTGCCGTAGCCCGCATTTTGCCCCGCATATACGACTGATATTTGTCGGGCAGGGCTTCGCCTGTACCATTTACTACGGTGGCTGCGCCAATGGTAGCATTGGAAGTCATATATATTTTATCGCAGGCTATCGAAATCCAAGCTCCGGCTGACCCGGCATTGGGGTTGATAAACACAAAAATCGGTTTGGGAAAAGCCAATATTTGCCCGGTAATGGCATCGGCATTATCAATGCGCCCCCCGTAGGTGTTCATATCAATGACTACATAATCGACTTTGTTTTTTTGGGCTTCTTCAAAAGCTAGTTTTACGTAGCGTTCCATTCGCGGGTCTATTTCTCCGTGAATTTGCATTGTAAATACTTTGGATTTTTGGGCTTGCGCCGAAAAAGAAGCCAAACCCAATAGCAAACCCAAGCCGATAGTTACAATATACCAAAGTGTTTTCATATCTTTCAAAAGTCGTTATTTTCCAAATTAGTAATCATTCCCAGATGTAAATTACAAAATAGTGCAATTAAATTCAATATTTTTTTCAAAAATTTTGCAATTTACTTTAAAAACAAAAAAACAGTTAATTAATTGATTATCAGTCAGTTACTGCACCTTAAATCTGAATGATTGTGCATTTAACCGCCCTTACTCTGTGGTATTCGGAGGAAGATGGTCAAACTTGGGTCTTTTTATGTTTAAAATAACGTGAATATTTTGAAATATATTAAAAAAGTACAAAAAATGAAATATTTGAAAATAACCCAACTCATCTCCCCACTCGTCATCCTGCGTGGAACTTTGTTAAATTTTTACCTC
>JALONJ010000167.1 GCA_025455045.1 Microscillaceae bacterium
TTACAAAAATCATATTAAATATTTATTATATTAAAAAAATACAATTTTATTTTTAAAATAATTGATGATTTGTCAAAAAAAGCGTATTTTTACATCATATTTAGCTCATTATCAAATAGTTACTAAAATATTCACGTTAAAATAATGTTTACACCCGCAGGCTGAAGCCCGCGTTACAATTTTCTGGTAAAAATGTGGTGATTTAGTAGTTCTCGCCAAACCATTGATTATCAAATATTTAAAACAGAGTAAGCAAATAATTACAACACCTCAGCTTCATTCAAAATAAAAAAGAGTCTTTCGGGTTCGGAGGTATTGAGTTTGAGTCTGCCCCGCAATTTGATAGGTTTTTGGCTCATTTTGATACCTTTGGGGCTATTGACTTCAATGACAGTTTCGGGTCCGGCTCCACCACAAAAGAAACAAGAGCTGACCGGGTTGCGCGAGAGCATAAAGAATGTTTGTTTGTCGCCTTCTTCCAATGGGTACATATAGCCCTGAATCTCAATTTTTTGAGCATTGAGGCGTTGGTGTTTGGCTTTGAATTGGGGTTTGTAGCCGTATTCGCTTTTTTGTTGGTAGGTGATGTCCATTAAAGTATCCCACAAGGCACTTTTGATGGGAACTTCTACCAAAAAATTGAGTGAGTCTGTCTCATTATCAGCTAAATCATAGAGTGTATCTTGCTTTGCAATAGGCGGATTGGATTTGCGCGAGTAAGCCGGATTTACATTTAAAACCCGATAAAGCAATACCGCCAACAAAATCAAAGCGGTCAATATAATCCATTTATTCATTGTTTCTTTTGTCTATGATAATCGGATATTTAGTAAAGTGTTTACTGCCAATAGTTCGGATAGTTTCTAAGCCTCCTGCTCCGCCAGAGGCGGAGGTTTAGTTCTGAGTTATTTACTAAATGCCTGATAATCAGCTAGTTACAGAAAACACTTAAATTGCTATAACTTTTTGATTATCAATGACTTACAAAAAAAACCAAACTATTGTAATTTCAAATTTTTAATTCCTAAGTGAGAGATGCAAAATAAAGTGGCACTTTTAAAAATGTAATTAATTGAAAATCAAGTAATTAAATAATTTCTAATTCCTAATTCCTGATTTTTCATTCCTTGTCATTTGTTGCTTGTGGTGGAGTGGGAGGGGAGGGGCTTTTTTTGCGCCAAAACTTCCACCAAGGTTGGGTTACCGACAGTTTTTTGACTACTCCGGTGCGCTCGCCCTCGCCCAACAAATAGCCATAAGGGGCTAATTCGGGGATATTATCGAGCAATACCTTGAGCATTGCTGTATAAGGCGTAAACAAAATCATTCCCGAAACACCCCAAATACTTGCACCCAAAAGCAAGGCAACAATGGCTACAATCGGGTTCAAACTCACTTGCGAACCCACAATGTTGGGCGTGATAAAATTACCCTCTAAAAATTGCACCAACTGAAACCAAGCAAAAACCAAAATTGGATAAAAAATACTATCGGTCATCACCAAAGCATACAAAATCGGCAACAAAGACCCAATAAATACCCCTACATACGGAATAATGGTGAGCAAACCCGCCAAAGCTCCAAAAAATATGGCGTGTTTTATCCCAATCATCCACAAACCTACGATATTCAAAACCGAAACAATTAAAATAACAGTAAACAAGCCGGTCAAATATTTTTGAATAATCAAGATGATTTGCCCTTCGATATACAGGGCTTTGTCGCGGTGTTTGTGGTCAATAACCCGATTGATAAAACCCCGAAAAATATGCCGATAGTAGAGCATAAAATACAAATAAATCAAAATCAAGATGATTTGGGTGAAAAAAGTTGTCATCGAATTGACAAAATTATTCAAAATAGCTCCCCCGCTGCGCACCAGCCCACTGATATTTTGCTCGAGCCATTCCAATTGCTCTTGCGAACTTAGTCCAAATTGATTTTCAATGGTTTTTTGTGAAGTCTCGACCAAATTGATTACCTTTTCGCGCATTTGCGGGTATTCGCCCGAAAAACTGCGCAGGCTATTGTAAATTAAAGAAAAAACGATGGTCAATAACAAAATCACGACCAACAAACAAGTCAATATAGCCAACCAGCGCGGTAAGCCCCGCACCTCGAGCGTGCGGGCATAAGGGTACAAAAACAAGGAAAAAAATGAAGCAAAAGCCAAAGGGATTAAAATACCGGCTCCAGTCATTAATAAGAAAAAAAATAAAATAATGCCGAACAAACTAATCACTAAATTGATGTGCAAAGGCAATTGAATGCGATGTTGCATATTTTTATTAGACTTATGAAAATTCTTTTTTTGAAAATACTTAGCTGTGTAAAGATGCAAAAAAGAAGTAACATAGCGAATATTTTGGCGGATAATTTCACTAGCCTAGTCTAAGCCTCCGAAAAATTGCGGATAGAACAAAGGCAAAATTTTTGATTTTTTTTAGGTTTTTCGACCAATTTATGTTAATTTCAAAATGAATTTAAGGCGTACAGACGCAATATTTATCAAAAATAAATATATAAATCATTGATTATCAATTAATTACTATTAACTAAAACCCTAAATTACCATAACCAAAACATTTTTGACTTATGGAGACTCTAAGTACCCCACACGTAAAAATTGAATATCACGAAGATACGCATATTTTACAACTTACTTGGTTAAACTTTACCCCAACCAAAGAATACCGAGAAGCCCTCGAGCAAGCACTCAAAATGATGCAAAAGCACCACGTCAATCATTGGATTTTTGACCAACGCAATGCCGAAGTGATTTCGCCCCAAGACCAAAAATGGGTCGTGGAAGATTGGACTCCGCGGGTGGTGCGCTCGGTCGGCAAAAACAATAAATCGGCGGTGATTCTTGCCAAAAATATCTTTGGTGAACTAAGCATCAAAAATTTAGTGGATACGACTAGCGATGTCGTCGAGACCAAATATTTTCAAGATGTGGAGAATGCCAAAAAATGGCTTTTGGAGGTTTGAGTGCAGGGTTCATCTGATATTTTCGGTAGTTTGGCGCAATTTGCTCGGTACATAGCCGTATTGCTCTCGGAAAGAACGAGCAAAATGAGATAAATCTTCAAAACCAACGGCAAGGGCTATTTCAGCAATGGGTTTTTGCGTATTGTTGAGAATAGAATGGGCTAATTTGAGTCGTCTTTCTTTGAGCCAACGCGCCGGACTTTGCCCAAATTGTTTGTCAAAATCTCGTTTGAAGGTAGCCAAACTACGTCCTGATAAATAAGCAAACTCGGTCAAACTCAAGTTTTGACAAAAATGAGTTTCCATCGTCATTGCCAAATCCTGCCGGATGTTTTTTTGGGCTTGCCAAAACATTTGAAAAATTTTGGGGTGATTTTCGGCTAGATTTAGCAATAGTTCAAAGGTCTTGATTTTTAACAAATTAGGATTATTGCCCAATGGACTGTCAAAGTGGGGGATAAGTGACTGGGCAAAATTGCTTAATAATTCGTTTTTTTCAATTTTCATAAAAGGCATTGCCGCCCCATTTTCGGTATCTACTTGGATAGCATAAGTATGCAAAAATTTATTCAAAAAAGTTTGTTTCAGAAAAAACAAAACACTGGCATAATGCTCACCATTTTCTTGTTTTTGTTTACCAATAATCAAAAAACACCGATTTATTGATTAAACCCGTTTCACCGGCTTCCAATACGCCTTTGATATGACCGTTTCTAAATTCTAATCGCCCCGAGAGCGAATGAATCATCTCAAACTCCGTATTGAGAGCCGAACCACTCATTTCTTGCTCATAGTGGCAAGATTCAATGACCGTAACTCCTTCATAATCAATGCGTTTGTGGCGTTGAGGCATCGCCAGCAATTGTTTGGGCAAAATAAAAAATTCTTTCATCAAGGCTTTGTTTTCTGAATAAACTGACAAATTTGTAGAAGGTTTTGGGCGTTTGTAATTCACGGGAATATTCTTCGAGGTTTTTTTTTAACAATAGTTCGGACAGTTTCTGGTTTCTAGTTCCGAGTTATTTACTAAGTATCTGATAATCAGCTTTTTCATAAAATATTTAAAATAACATAACTATCTGATAATCAATTACTTATAAAAAATGTCCGAAATATTGTTTTAAAGATTTTAAAAAAAATGTCAAACTTTCTTAAAAATCGTCTGCACCAAATATCTGACAATTTTTGAGAAAGTTTGAATAGATTATTTCCGATAATTAGAAGAAAGCAAGCTTATTAAAAGTCATAAATAATTGATTGCCAAGTACTTACGTTTTAAAATTAACTATTCAATTATCAAGAAATTAGTCTATCGCGCATTTGCCAATCAACCATCCAATTTGGATAAGGCTTCATTACAGTACTTATTTCATCTAATTCATTCATTTCATCTGCACTAAATTGGATTTGAGTAGAGGCGATATTATCGAGGAGTTGGTCTTGTTTTTTAGCCCCAATGATTACACTACCCACCGCAGTTTTTTTCAAAAGCCAAGCCAAGGCTATTTGCGCAACCGATACTTGTTTAGTTTGAGCTATTTTTTGCATAAGCTCAATGATGTCAAATGCTTTTTCTTTATTAATCAAAGGGAAATCAAATTGGTCACGGCGAGCATTTTCGCCGGAGCTTTGATTGTCGCGGCTAAACTTACCGCTCAAAAAACCACCCGCCAAAGGCGACCAAGGCATTAGGCTCATTTGCTGGTCAATAGCCAGTGGCACAATATCGTTTTCAGCTGCTCTCTCTGCAATCGAATAAAAATATTGCAAAGCCGAAAACTTTGTCCAATTGTATTTTTCGGCAATGGCATTGGCTTTCATTACTTGCCAAGCCGGAAAATTACAAACCCCCAAGTAACGTACCTTACCTGCTCGCACTACATCTTCCAAGCCACGCATAGTCTCGTCCAAAGCTGTCATAAAATCCACACCGTGCACATACAACAAATCAAGATGTGAAGTTTGTAACCGTTGTAAACTGGCATCGACCGAATCATAAATATGCGCGCGACTCAAACCCACCTGATTGACTCCTTGTCCCATACGCAAGCGGACTTTGGTGGCTATGACCAAATCTTGGCGCGATAAACCCAATACCTTGATGGATTGTCCTAATAACTCTTCCGATTGCCCTTCCGAATAGGCATTGGCAGTGTCATAGAAATTAATACCTGCTTCAAAAGCAGTTTTTATCAAATTATTTACTTCGTCCAATTGTTGTTTGCCTACAATTGACCAAAAGCCTTTGCCACCAAAGGTCATTGCGCCCAAGCAAAGCTCAGACACCAAAAGCCCGGTGTTTCCCAAATTGTTGTATTTCATTGTTTTAGATTGATATTGTAATAAGTTAATCCACCAGAGGCGGACAAGTTAATAAAATGAATTGATTGCTTAATTTACAGATTAATTAGTGATTTTTAAATAAAAAAGTATAAATAACTGATTATCAATTAATTATATATTTAAGACTTTGCTCGCTAAACGATCAGGAATGAGAAAAATGATATTCTACCTATTTTCTTAAACACCTAATAACAATACTCCGTTGTAGTTTTGTAAATGCTTGATTATCAAAGATTTACAAATTTCACGATTTTTATCTAATTACTTGATTTCCAAGCATTTAACTCCAAACTAGAAACAAGGAACTAGAAACCCCACGAACTATTGTAATAATGGATAGCGGTTTATTTGATGATTTTGACAAAATGACTGCCGCGTGTAAGACTAATTTTAAAATCTGTATTTTTGAGTTTATCGCCCACAATTTGCCAAAAATGAATTCCGCCTTTTCGTTGGCTCAAATCCAGATAATCAAAAGTAGTACTTACTAACATATCACCATCGGCATCAAAACTAATGCCTTCCGGCAATATTCCCTCCCAAGTTTGCTCATCTTTAAGCGCAATATGTCCAGTATTTTGGTCAAACGCCAATAATGAGATAGAAGCCCTTTGCCCAAAAATAGGTAACTCGAAAGGAATAAAATTACTACCCATATTTGAGGTGGCAATCCATTGCCCATTGGGACTGATAGCAATGCCTTCTGGGCTAATGCCTACCGCTATTTTGTTTTGTATTTGATGATTACCTTGTTCGTCTAATCGGATAATTACCAATTCGCCCTTTACAGTATAACCTTTGTCCCAATTTAGATTAGGAACTATATAAAATTTGCCATTCGGCGAAAAAACCGCCGCCCCCGGAAAACCCGGAATATCCAGAACTCTACCCCAAGGCTATAGTTTTTTATCAACTTGATAAAATTGGACTTGTTGGGTTTTTTCTAATGTAATGCCAATAAATTTGCCCGAAGGATGCCAGTTGGCGTGGGTAATTTTATGGTCTTGGGCAAAGCTATGTATTTTACCAAACTTGCCGTTTTGCCACTCAATCAGTTGAATTTCTCGCCCTTTCTCGACTCCACAAATCAATAAAGTCTGATTGAGTGGATTTACATCTACCGACAAGGGTGTACTGCCCACTTCAATTTTATCTCGAATATTGGGGTTTTGTAAATCAGAGATGTCAATCGCATAAAGCGTTTTTCCCGCCGGCAAATCTGTAAACACATCTTTGACTTGTTGAACTGAGCGTGGCAACGAGCCGCGAGTATCTATCACAAAAGCCGTTTTGCCATCATTCGCCAAAGCCAAGCCATTTACCCAATTTGTAACTGAATTAGGAATAGCTAGGGTTTTGAGGTTAAAATCTTCAAGATTTACCCCCCACTTGATTATACTTAGTTGGTCATCTACACCTTGTTCAGTTTTGAGTTTGCCATCGGCATAAGCCGAAGCAACCATATCGGCATCTGACAAAACCAATAATCCTTTGGCATCAAATTGAAAGGGTAATTTTTGGGCAAATGCCGGTAACGTACAGCCCAAAAACAGCAGAAAAATTAGATTTTTCATTTAATTAAAATTGTTTTTGATGAATGATTAAAAAAGAAGTTAATTCTAGTTTCCTTGATAAACCGATAAATCGCAGGGATTAAAAGAGCTTTGGTTACATTCAATTACTTGTACTTGATTTCTTTGCAAAGCCTTGACTAACAAGGGTTTAGTAAAAGTTTGGTCGCTGACGCTGGCGCGATTATGGCAGTTGTTACAAGAAAGATTTAATGACACCGCATAATCGGGATTGTTGGGGCTAAATGAGCCACTTTGCCATTGGAGTTTTTTTTGTCGGATATAAACAGTTGATTGTCCGGCACCAAACCAAGTTTCCATCGCAAAAAGCGCATTTTCAGGAATATTACCGGTATTCTTAACGATTTGAGCCGAAACACTGTCAATAAACATTCGCCGAAAATAATCGCCTGATTTATTGACTTGGGCATAATAAAACCATCTGCGACCATATTTTTCATTATTTTCTGGAATAAGCGAGGGCGGTGGCAATAAATCTTCGGCAACTTGGTAAGTACAACTCATCATTACCATTATTGTCCAAATCAAGGACATTAAAACAAGCAAGACTTTGTTTTTCATATTTTTTAACCTTAAAATATGTTTCAAAATTAGCCTTGCTGCTGGTTTTTAGTTAGTCAAATTAGCTCAATTTATTAGGCTGAAA
Source organism: Microscillaceae bacterium (assembly GCA_025455045.1). Classification (GTDB taxonomy): domain Bacteria; phylum Bacteroidota; class Bacteroidia; order Cytophagales; family Microscillaceae; genus JALONJ01. The sequence goes on from JALONJ010000167.1 coordinate 7,573, forward strand.
AGCTCAATCATTTATATCTTCGGTTTAGTAAATTGCCGAGCTGTAAATGGATTGGCTAATTTTGAAAAAACTAGCTATATAGCCCGCAAGTGTTTTTGGGCTATTAAGTTGCTAAATAAAATCTAAATTTTTCATAAATTGCTGATTATCAATTAATTAACATTATTTCCTGAAAATTGCTTTGCCAGCTTTATTGATGTAGCTGGTTTTTCCATTCTTTTGGACTTGAATAAGCCCGCTTTGCCAATAATCATTATGAATAAACTCATATTCAAATGGTAAAACCGTTTTACCATTTTCATCAAGCATTCCCCATCTGCCTTGTGTATTCAAAGCTGCCAAGCCATTTTTAAAACCTGAAGAAAAAAACTCATACTCCAAAGGAATGACGATTTGATTTTGAGTATTTAGAAAACCAATTTTGTTATTTTTTTTCGCCAAAATCAGTTTGGGGTTTTCTTGAAAGCGTAATTCTTGGTACTCGAGAGGAATCAAAACTTCATTTTTTTGATTGACTAAGCCATATTTCTCGCCTTGAGTGGCAATGATGAGAGTTTGATTAGGATATTGACGGGCTTCTAAAGTTGAATATTCAAAGGTAAAACGCTTTTGGTTAGCCCGATTGATATAGTTTTCTTGTTCATTTTGACTTATTTTAGCCCAATCATTTTCATCAAATTTTTCCAATTTATCATAGATAAAAGGGATAATTGTCTCATTTTTTTGATTTACCATTCCCATTTTACCGTCTTTTTCTGCCAAAGCCCAACCTTTTTCATCAAAATTGTACAACATATCATACTCAAAGGGCAGAATGGCAGCTTGGTTTTTGTCCAAAATACCGTATTTTTCGCCCACTTTAGCCACAAAAAAGCCATTTTGACCAAAATTCTCCAGCCAATCATATTTTGCAGGAATAATCTCTCGCCCAGTTTGGTCAATAATTCCATACAGACCTTGCTCGTTTTTCACGCGAGCCGTACCATTCTCGAACTCGTCAGCTTGCTGAAACTGAAAAGGAATGACAACTTTGTTTTTTAAATTGATATAACCCCACTGATTGCCTTTTTGGGCAGAAATCAGTCCTTCGGAGTATAGGCCCAAGCTTTGGTATTCAAAAGGAATCACAATTTTACCGGTTCTATCAATTAAACCCGCTCGTCTTTCATTGTATTGATGAATAGGTATATATTGTGTCCGGTCTTGAAAACTAAACGCTCCCAAAAGTGCCACACCCAAAATGGGCAACAAAAACGCAAATTTCAACCAAGCCAGCTTCATTGAGCGCGGTTGAAACAGCATTTTGACTCTTGATTTCACCGTCGAGCCTCCGGCAAAAGCCGTGGTGAGGCGCAGGGTTTCTTTTTGTAATACTTGATTTATTTTTTTCATAAGTAATTGATTATCAATTAATTGAATTTAAGAATTTCTTTGCCGTTTTTATCAACATAACGATAATTTTTATCTTTCAAAAGCTGAATTATTCCACGCCCTGCCCCAAAATCATTTGGACTAATTGAATCATATTCAAAAGGAATAATTATTTTACCTTTATCATTAATCAAACCCCATTTTCCATCTTTTCTTAGCCCAACTATTCCATCAACAAAACCACCATTATAATCTTCGTACTCAAAAGGAATTACAATCTTACCCTTCAAGTCTATGAAACCGTATTTGCCATTTTTTTGTGCCATAAGCAAAGGCAAATACTGATCCTCCCACTTTTCTAAATTCCAGCGAAGATATTGATATTCAAAAGGAATCAAAATTTCATTTTTTTCATTGACTAAGCCACATTTTTTGTTTTGGGTGGCAATTATCAAAGTTTGATTATTGATAGTTCGGGCTTGCATACTTTCATAAGAAAAAGGAAAACGCCATTCGTTTTTAGCATTTACATAATTTTCAAGCCCATTTTTTCCGACTAGCACCCAACCGTTTTTATCAATTTCGCCGGTATAGTCATAAATAATGGGGATAATTATTTGATTTTGCCGATTTATCACTCCCCATTTTCCATCTTTTTTAACTGTTGCCCAACCATTTTCATTAAAATAGCCAATCGTATAATATTCAAAAGGAACGCTAATTTTTTGTTTTTTATTCAAGACTCCATAATTATCTCCTTGCTTGGCAATAAAAAAACCTTTTTTATCCAAGTTCTCTAGCCATTCATACTCTGCGGGAATGACAAACTTTCCTTTTTTATCAATAATTCCAAATAAGTCTCGATGAAAGATAGATACCTTAGCTGTACCATTTCTAAAACTCTCCGCTAGTCGAAATTGGAAAGGTATAACAATTTCATTTTTGAGGTTGATGTAACCAAACTTGTCATCTTTTTTGGCTAAAATTAAGCCACCAGAGTAATTTTCTAAATATTCGTACTCAAATGGAATAATTATTTTCCCGCTTTTATCAATGATGCCGCATTTATAAATATTGTAATCCATAACTGAAATATATTGCCCCTCATCTTGAAAACTAAACGCTCCCAAAAGTGCCACACCCAAAATGGGCAACAAAAACGCAAATTTCAACCAAGCCAGCTTCATTGAGCGCGGCTGAAACAGCATTTTGACTCTTGATTTCACGGTTGCGCCTCCGGCAAAAGCGGTGGTGAGGCGCAGGGTTTCTTGTTGAAGCAATTTTTTGGAATTTTTCATAAGTAATAGGTTATCAATATATTCACCTTTTATTAAAATGACTTAGCAAATAATTCTAATTGATAAATTTTACTCGAGTCATTTACCCAATATTTGAGTTTATAATTTCCCGATTTCGTGCATTTAAAGGCTATAGCTGGTTGTTCTTTGTCTAATAAATGGTTACTTGCCAACAACTTATTTTCAACATCATATAAGCTAAATTTGACAGTTTTCATTGCTTCGCTAGTCGCATTATTTAATACCAAATAATAATTTTGACCTGCTTCAAGCATTAGTTGTTCTATATTTTGATTAATCAAGGTAATTTTCTTAATGATTTTAGAACCTATCAATCTACCCATATTTTCTCTAGAATTGATGTTAATTGCTTCTACGTCAATTCTTGGTCTAGCAAAAAGTTTGATAGTTATGGTAGAAACAGATTGATTCGGGGAAATTTCAAATTGATAAATTCCTGTTTTTTTACAAGCAAAATGAATGTTAAGCTCTTTGGAAGTATAGTTCTCTCCTTTTAAAGCCAGTTTTAACTCATTGTTTGCCTTATCCAGCCATTTCATTTGAAAATTTGCCATCAAACCTCGTTTAGTTTTATCATCAATAATTTGAAAAAAATAATCCACATCTTTTGTAAAATCAAATTTCACCACTTTGGTATTTTGGCTATCAAAATGATACACTTGCAATATTTCATAACCATCAGGTATATAGTTTTTAGAAGAATTAGTATGAGAAATCATCTCCAAAGTTCTTTCACGACTACAAGCCGTTATAAAAGTAGAAAAAATGCAAATCGGTAGAATTATCAACAATTTAACTTTGGCAATTTTTGCCGAAGGCTTTTGATTGATTTTCATAATCCGAGATTTTAAGAGTTTAGAATGATAAAAAGAATTACTCAAATGCAAACTTTCTTTGCTAAGTGCCTGATTAACAAGTAGATGGGCATAATCGTTTTTGTCTGCACCTTGTTGGATGGTGGCTTGGTCGGCGAGGTATTCGTGGACTTGGCGCAGGGAATGTTGGTAGAGCCAAATAATCGGATTGTACCAAAAAAATGCTCGTACGACTTCCAAAAACAAAATATCTAAGCTAGGCTGTTCAAACGTGTTTATTTCTTCCTCCTATTTTTGTCATTCGTTTTATAGTCTTTAAGGTCATTTATTTTGACTTTTTCGAGGGCGTTTTTTAC
>JALONJ010000003.1 GCA_025455045.1 Microscillaceae bacterium
AACAGAGGAAGAATAATGTCTTTATCATGAAGGGTAAAACAAAAGAGTGGTCACTGGTTCAAAAATCCAGTTAGCCTAATTAGATGAGGTTAAGTTGAATACAGATACCTGAAATCATGGTTAAATGGGTCAAATTTCAGCTATAGATATTTTGTTTGCACAAACTTCAAGGGATTTTTGCTTGTATTTAAATTTCAGCATCTTAACCATTGAAATTTAGCAATGTGAATTGAATGCAGGCAACTAGAAATTTGGACATTATGTGCGATAAGCACAGTAGCTGTCACTCATGTTGTTTTAGGTTTGTGGTCCAAGTCTCCAAAATATTGGTTGATGATAGAATTTCAGAGTTTTTGCATAGAAAAATATATTAAAGCGTTCGAATCGTGATACTTGATGTATTGTTCAAACATTTGGCGCCCGTACAGCGTTAAAGTTGTCGGCTTTTAATGCATTAAAAGGAGTGATATAAATAAATGTCACGAGCACGTCACTAGCGCCTGGCAAAGCTAGGACAGCTGTGCTTTATTTCATTGAGGCGCTTGTGTAGCATATGCTCACGAATATTGTGCATCAAATTAGATTTATCTTTATCAAAATCTAAAATACATTTTTCTTGGTAAATATTTTCTTGGTCTTTAAAAACCATCAGATAGCGTAAGCTGCCTGGTTGTTTTTTAATCGGTGGCTGCTGATAGTTTAGTAGGCTTGATAAATTTCCAATGAATTCAAAATCTTTGACCGATTGAGCCGATAATTTACTGCCTATTCCATAAATGATAGCAATGAATAACAAAATCAAACGAATATTCATAGAAATTAGGTGTTGATAATTACGAATTGAAAATTAGTATAAATATTTGATAATCAAGTAGTTATAAATTCACTCCCTAATTTGTTTGCCTAGTATTGTCAATAAAAACGGTTGCCCAATAATTATTTATCTTCATCAAATTCCAATCTAAAAATCACGGTCTCTTCACTAGAAGACTCCATACCGCCTGCCAACAGCCCATCACTGCGTAAAGATTGTTGAATAGCTTTAATTTTTTTGTCTAAAATTTTTACAAACTTATCTCGACTAATAGCATTATGCGTGTTGGGGCGTTGAATTTGAGAACTAACTTGTTGGGGCATTACCAGTCTATCAAAAAGAATTTTTACCTCTTTGGTTTCATCATAAGCCTCAAGAATTAACCCCGGCAGCCCCGATAATTTCCAAGGTCCGTGACTGATAGGAATTTCCGGACAAAACCAAGCCGTATAATTGCGCCCTCTAAAACTCCCTTTAGCCAAGTTACAAGTCAAAGAACCAAATTTTTTTACTTGGTTAAAGTCAATTTGCCAGTTAATTGTGGGCAGTTTTTCTACTATCGTATATTTTCCAAACCCATCGAGCTGGATAAACTCTATCAACTCAGGCTGTTCTAAATCTCTAAACCAAGCCAAATTACCGCCTACTACACTTACTACATTGCTGTTATTGGTACTTTTTGAGCGGAGTGTATCGGCATATCCCACTCTGGTATTAACCGAAAAAGATTTATTACGTTGAAAATATAGCACACAAAACTCATCGGGGCGAGGTTGGTGGCGGGTAGTATCCCAATCACCAATGATATAATAATACATAACCCCACCTAGCTCACTATTTGAATGATTATTTTGGGCATACGATTGATAAATGCTTATAAAAATATGAAAGAATAACAATAATTTTATTGCCATTGGTAAGGAATTAGGAGCAAATGATTGAAAACTCAATATTATTTAAGTTATTGGTAATCAATTAGTTATAAATTTGAAAGGTTTTTAAACAAAATCAATGTTTGGTAATAAAACTCTAATCAATGAATTATGTTTGAAAAATTAAGTGTTATAAAACATATCTCAAGCGATTTATTTTATCCCAAACATTGATTTCTCAAATCCACTAAACTATTCTATAACTAAATATTTTGTACACTTCTTTTTAGTTCGTTTAATTGTGAAAATTAACAAGCGAATTTCTACTGTAGTTTCGACCCACTCAATACACTCTCCACCATCTTTTGAATCATCTTCGTAAAACTCTTGGGCATCACTATCATTGTTTATGAGCGTGTTTAAATCACTGACGGAGGATTTGATAGGCATTTCTAAGTCAAAGCCTTTAATTTCCGCTACTTCTTGGGATGATGACTTTTCAGAGGCAAAAGCAACTGAAGAAATCATTAACAATGTAAGCGTGAATACTATTATTTAAAGTTGAGAATAATAAAATCGAACCCAAATTTAAGCTGATGATTAAGTTGTCGCAAATACTTGGAGTTTCTATCGGAGATTTTATTCCAACAGACTCAAGATTAAGCTAATAGATATTATCTATCCGGTTCTGCTTTGTTAACGACTGTGCTTGACTTCCATTCAAGCCCAAATATTATATATCTAGGCGTAGAATGAATAAATTACGAATGAACACACTCTCTCACGCCCAAAATCATTGTTTTATCATCGGGTTCTTGTTTGATTTTTTCATTTCCTTCGTTCAAAAATTTGAGCCATTTTTCTTGAATTTCGCTTGATTTAGCCCCTTTTTTTTGCATTTGTTGGAGGTGATTGACCAAAGGATTGAAAAAATTGGCAAAAGGCTCATTGGGGTCGAGATATTTTTGCAAAGCCTCGTCCCAAGCATTGCAAACAAACGAATGTCGTTCCATTCCATCGGTCAAAAGGGCAAATGCTCTATAGGGTTCGCTAATCACCTGACAATCAATGTATTGGCTAGGATTTGTCCAAATATCCGAAGTCAAAAAAACGGTTTCGTTGGCATACTCTCCTTTGTATGGCTTAAACAATGCCTGCCACTCGCCCGAAGCCCTTTGATAAGCTCCGCGTCCGTCACCGATATGACTCACCAGCAAGCCTTGAGGCGCAAAAACCAAGACCATCAAAGTAGCCGAGGCTTGAGCTAAATCAATTTTTTGATTTTGACAATATTTTGCCAAATACTCTTTAATCAAGCGAAATTTTTGCATTGTTACGTCCTGCCAAGTTGCATAATCGGGCAGTTTGGTGGTGACTGTATATTTATCAATCCAAGCCAAAAAAAGGGTAAGTGCTTCATTTACAATCACTTGTGAAGCCAAATCGGCATAGCTTGCCGAGCCTGCGCCGTCTGATACCACCGCCACGCCCCAACCCGATTTTAAGCCCCGAAAAGTATATGCATCTTGGCAAGGTAAGCCATTTTTGGAATGACTTGCCCCGGTTGCCGAACCACCCACAATCAGCCAATTTTTCATTTGTAAACCAAGTTTATATCAAGTTCAAAAATTTATAACTATTTGATAATCAATTTCTTACAAGAAAATTTAGATTCTTTGTCCATTTTCAAGAAATGCTAGTTTTATGCTAAACCTAAACTCATTTACGCAAGCAGGCTAGACAGCCTGCGTTACAATTTTCCTAAAAAGTGGTGAAGATCGTCTCAATTGTAAGTTTGTACCATATCTCACCATCAAACCATAACACTATCTTACCCGCAAAACAATCCAAACATAAACATTTTTTCGTAGTTTTGATTTTCTAAACTCAAGTTCAATGCAAAAAAGTTTGTCTCTAGTCATTAGCCTCCTATTCGGCACCGTATCGGCGTTTTGCCAAATCAATCCTGCCAATATTCAAATTGCGCGCGATGTTTGGGGTGTACCGCATATTTTTGCCCCCACCGATGCCGAAGTCGCGTATGGCTTGGCTTGGGCAAATGCCGAAGACGATTTTGGTTCAATTCAAGAACAACTCTTGGCTTCGCAGAGCAAACTTGCCCAAGTAAAAGGCAAAAGCGCGGCAGTTTTGGACGTGATTGCGCACTTAATCGGCTTACGCGAATTGATAGACACTGCCTACCACGCCAAGACCTTTTCGCCTGATTTTCAGCGAGTTATGCAAGGTTATCTTGCCGGTATCAATGCCTATGCTCGCCAAAACCCCGATAAAGTGTGGCTGAAGGACAGTTTTCCGATTAGCGAAAAAGATTTGTTGCGAAGTTATGTCTTGGGTTTTGCCTTGTTTACGGGTATGCCCAATGAATTGAGCAAAATTTTGGACGGCAGAATCCAAAAAGATGAATCCAAAGTAGGCACAGGTTCCAATGCCATTGCCGTCAGTCGGCGGCGCACGACCGACCAAAAAACCTACCTAGCAATCAACTCGCACCAACCCCTCGAAGGACCTTTTGCTTGGTACGAAGTCCACCTTCATAGTGAGGAAGGCTGGAATGTATTGGGCGGCACTTTGCCCGGATTCTTAGCAATCGGACACGGAGTAAACGAAAATTTGGGCTGGGCGCATACTGTCAATCACCCCGATTTTACGGACGTTTACCGTTTGGAAATGAATCCCAAAGAAAAATTGCAATACAAATTAGACGGTCGATGGGAAACTTTGCAACAACGGACTTTGAAATTGAAAGTAAAAATCGGTTTTTTAAAATTGAGCAAAAAATTCACTTTTTATTGGAGCAAGTACGGCGCAACGGTCAAAAAAGACGGCAAATTTTACGCTTTGCGGTTTCCGGCAAATTTGCAAATCCAAGCCGCCGAACAACAATATCGAATGAACAAAGCCCGCAATTGGGCAGAGTTTCAGCAGGCTCTGGCGATGCAAAAACTTCCTTGTTTCAACATTGTGTATGCTGACCGTGCCGACAACATCTACTACCTCAGCAATGGTTTGTTGCCGTATCGCAATCCGCAATACGATTGGCGCAAAGTATTGGCGGGCAATACTTCGGCTACGCTTTGGGAGCCTAAGTATCACAAAATCAGTGAGTTACCCCAAGTATTGAACCCCGCTTCGGGCTATGTATTCAATAGCAACAACACTCCCTACAATGCCACCGCCCCTGCCGACAATATCCGCGCCCAAGACTACGACCCTACGATGGGCTTTATTACTTTTGACAACAATCGAAGCCTGCGAATGCAAGAATTATTTTCCAAATATGACAAAATCAGTTATGAAGATTTCAAAACCATTAAGTATGACCTTACTTATCCAAGCAAAATGTATTATTATTTTGCCCAAAATTTGGAAGATGTTTTTCATTTAAACGAAGCGCAATACCCTGATATTCAGGAGCTTATCCAAATGGTCAAGACTTGGAATCGCCGTTGTGATGCCCAAAGCCCCGAAGCTGGCGTTTTTATGTTGTGCGCCAATTTTTTGACCATTAAACTCCGCCAAGAACAACGTGATGTGTATGGCAACCTCCTCACCGAAGCCGAAATCGTAGAAGCGATGCGCCTCACAAAGAGCCACTTACAAAAATATTTCAAAACCCTTAAAGTGCCTCTGGGTGAATTACAAAAACATATTCGGGGCAAAAAATCACTGCCAATGCCCGGCGGCTTCGATACCATTGCGGCGATGCAGTCGCGTCCTGACCAAAACGGACGATTCAAAACCTACCAAGGTGAGTCTTACATTTCGTTGGTCAAATTTTCGGAGCAAGGCGTAGAGCTGGAAACTATCAATGCTTATGGAGCTTCGGCAAATCCCGACAGTCCGCACTATACCGACCAAATGGAGTATTATACTCAACAAAAAACCAAAAAAATGACCCTCAACAAAGTCGAAGTACTCCAAAACGCCCAAAAAATATACTCGCCTAAGTAAAAATTGCCAAAATTCAAAGTTTTTGGGCGCGATTTCCGGTTTTGGCTTGCCCTGAAAATTGTAACGCAGGCTTCTAGTCGGCGCGCAAATAAGTCTAGTTTTTCTATCAAGCCAAAATTTCTGAAAATACTTTTTTTTATAACTAATTGATTATCAAATATTTATAAATAATGAATGAAATTATTGCTTATAATCAAAACTATGAATATTTACCCAAGCAAATTTTATCAATAGCCAAAAATGTGTCTATGCTAATGATTTATACAATTCCAATTATGTGTATTGTCCCATTAGGAGGAAAATTTGGTATAATGAATATAATCTTAATTTGGGTGTTTGTATGGATTTTTGAGATTGGTCTTTTTTCTTACGAATTCACATTGATTAAAAAAATAAGATATTATCAAATTGCTGATAATCAGCTTATTATAAAATATTTTAAAGATTTTTCCCCTAAAAAAATACTTATTAATCAGATTACTAGGATTGATATTTCAGTTTATAGAGATTGTGCTGAAGTTTCTGTATTTTTTAAAAAAAATCAGAAAAATAAAATGCTTGACTTTGAAGTAAATGATTATTCGGCAATCAAAAGTATGGCGATTGAACACAAAATTCCACTTTCAATATTTTATTCTCATTATGATACCTTAGCTACAAGTACTTATAGCTTCCCTCATATACGGTGGTTTCAAAAAGAATATACGATTCAAAGAGGTGAGCAACTACCTATTACTAAACCTGAACTTTTGAATTTATACAATTCTAAATTTTCAATTCAATTTATAGGTTCAAGTGAAGATTATTTTACAGATGATGATTCAATTGTGGATACATTTAGTTTGGCTTTATCAAGCAATCCTAAAGAGGCAATAGATTTGTATTTAGAAGATGGAGATATTTTAGCAACTACTCACCAAAACAAATTCAAAAAAGCTTTGAAAGAAATAGCATTACAATTAAAGGCTACAATTGGTTAATTTATAACTTACTGATAATCAGCTTATTACTCTATTCTTCGTCTTGATATTCAATTTGATTATTCATTTATCTAACCCAAAAATCTAAAACACCTTACTCAAATCTACTTGAATATGCAAGGTTTTATCTTCCAAAACGGAGTCATCTTTGTAAATCTCGTATTTTTGAGGAGAAGTAAACACGTGAATGTTTTTCAAGGCAGGAATGACTAGCCAATACGATTGAACGCCATTTTCAAAATAAATTTTGGCTTTATCTATCAATTCTTGTAAATTTTGAGTGGGCGATAAAATCTCGATGGCGCAAAAAGGCGGAACGCTTACTTGAACTTCTTCTTCCCAATCATTCAAAACGCCTACCTTATAAATACTCAAATCAGGAATGATATTATTTTCTTTAAAACATAAAGTTAATTCAGAAAAAACTTCATATAACGCTTCATAATTTGAGGTTATTAAAAAATTCAAGCGGGATTGAATACGAGCGTGTTGTTTGCTAGGCATTGGTTTGTTGCGTTCGAGTTCGTAGGCAGATTTTTCAGGGTTTAAAGTTTCCATATTCTTGAGATTAATAACCAAATATACGAAATAAAATAAATTTTGGTAATTTACCATCTATTTATTGCCTCAATAGGTTTATGGCGAGAAGAAAACGGGTGCATTTCAAATTTACTACCTATGACCCTCTCCTTTGAAGAGGGCTAGGGTGAGGCAATAGAAACGCGTAAATTTGAAATGCACCCAAGAAAACTGTATTTTTAGCAATGGTTTAAAAATAAAATGAACAATTAATAAATATAAACAATTGATAATCAAGGGTTTATATAATTTCTAATTATTAATTCCTAATCCTTTAAAACAGCCGCTAAGACTGTTTTTGGATTGCTTTCGTTTGTTTAATGGTTTAAAATCTAAATTTCATAACTAACTGATTATCAATTAGTTACAATTTAGACGGCTAACTCTATTTACTACAAAGCTAGAACGGATTTCTCGAGTTCGAGAGCTTTGGGAAAAAGAATTTCATTTTCGATTTTGGCGTGGTGCTTCAATTCATCCATAAAACTTCGCAAAGAAGCAACAATCACTCTGGCGTGAACATCTAATTTGGCATTGACAGTCAATTGGTCCATTATTTCTTTGATTTCCGCCATTTCGCCATCGTGGTGCTGGTGGGCTTGCGCCAAATGTTGAATAGACAGGCTTGGCAATTTTGCGGAGTCAGTTTTGAGCGATTCGGGATTATTCAATATTTTCTTTAAAATCAGAATATTACTAAAAACTGTATCTTCTTCCTCGTAGGCGTGTTCGATAAACTCTTGCATAAAATGAGGAAAAATCAGCTTCAAATCTTGCAAATCAACCGCCTCATTATCAGGATATTGCTCTATCAAACGCGCCAAATAAGTAAGCCGTTCTTTGATAAATACAAAGTGCATATGTTTGAGGTATTCTACGACCAATTCCAAAGGATAATCCATCAAATTGATACCACTTAGTTTTAAATTTGTGTCGGGTTCATTAAAATTACGAATAACCAAATCAGGGTCTAAACCCCGTTGTTGGCAAATTTCGCCTAGAGTGTTTTCGGAATGTTGGTAAAAATAAATTCCCATAAAATGCAATACCGAAGCCAATTGCGGGTTTTTATCAACTAATTCGGATAATTTGAGGTTTAACCTTTCCATACGTTTACGCTTATTTTTAGCTACCAAAGTACTCATTCTTGAGCAATAGGCAACTGACATTTATCATTAAATTTTTGTTGGATGATTTTAGGGTTAAAAATCTCTAAAAAAACTCACTAAAATTCTGATTTTACTTCAAAATTTAGCAATTTAGCAACTCAAATTTGCCAATAATTATGAACAAACTTTTCCTCCTCGATGCCTTCGCTTTGATTTATCGCGCGCACTTTGCTTTTAGCAAAAATCCGCGCATCAATTCCAAAGGAATGAGTACCGGCGCAGTTTTGGGTTTTACCAATACTTTGTTAGATGTGATCAAAAAAGAAAAACCCACGCATATCGGGGTGGCTTTTGATACGCCCGAACCCACTTTTCGCCACCTTGAGTTCAAAGAATACAAAGCCCAACGCGAAGCCCAGCCCGAAGACATCACCACGGCGATTCCTTATATTTATAAAATGGTGCAGGCTTTTAATATTCCAATTTTGGTCAAGCCCGGTTTCGAAGCCGATGATGTGATTGGAACTTTAGCCAAAAAAGCCAAGCAACACGGTGATTTTGAGGTATTTATGATGACTCCCGACAAGGATTACAGTCAGATTGTTGAGGAAAATATTTTTCTGTACAAACCCGCGATGTTTGGCAATGATGTAGCGATTTGGGGCGTGTCGGAGGTTTTGGCAAAATGGGAAATCACGGATACCAAGCAAGTGATTGATATTTTGGGCTTGCAAGGCGATGCGGTGGATAATATTCCGGGGATTCCGGGCATCGGCGAAAAAACCGCCATCAAATTAGTACAAGAATTTGGCTCGGTCGAGAATTTGATTGCCAATGTGGACAAACTCAAAGGCAAACAACAAGAAAATGTGCGAAATTTTGCCCAGCAGGGACTTTTATCCAAAAAATTAGCCACCATTGATATTGAAGTACCCATTGAATTTAATCCCGAAGCCCTCCAACTGGAAGCAATGAACGAAACAATGGTCAGAGCTTTGTTTGATGAATTGGAATTTAAAACCTTGAAAGAACGCCTTTTCAAAGAAAAAACCACCGAAAAAACGCCCACTACTCCCGCCACAAAACCCTCAGCCAAAGCCAAGGTCAATACCGGGCAAATAGATTTGTTTGGCAGCCCCACCCCAGCCCTCCCCGAAGGAGAGGAAGATAATGACTCTCCCCCTTCAGGGGAGTTGGAGGGGGCTTTGGGGAGCGGGGGGAGGCTCACCATCGCCAACACCGTCCATCATTACTATCTCATTGATAATCAGGTAGATAGAAAAAGACTGATAGATTTATTGAATCAACAAACCGAATTTTGTTTAGATACCGAAACTACGGGTTTAGATGCGCTTTCGGCGGAGTTGGTGGGTTTGTCGATTTCCTGTTACCCTACCGAAGCCTATTATATTCCTTTTCCGGCTGACCAAACCGAAGCCAAATCTATCATCAGCGAATTTAAGGAAGTATTTGAAAATCAGGCAATTACGAAAATTGGACAAAATATCAAATACGATTATATGGTTTTGCAAAATTATGGCATCGAGTTGCAAGGTACACTTTGGGATACGATGTTGGCGCATTATTTAATCGAACCCGATATGCGCCACAATATGGATGTGTTAGCGGAAAATTATTTGAATTATTCGCCTGTTTCGATTGAGACTTTAATTGGCAAAAAAGGCAACAAACAAGGCAATATGCGGGATGTACCCCTCGAAGACATCAAAGAATACGCCGCCGAAGATGCTGATATTACTTTGCAGTTGAAATATCAGTTCGCCAAGAGCCTCCCCCCAGCCCCCTCCGAAGGAGGGGTAGATAGTATCCTCCTAACCTCCGCAGCCCCCGAAGGGGGAGAGATTATTACTCCCCCTCCTTCGGAGGGGGCTGGGGGGAGGCTTCTGGGGGTTTTGGGGCGGAGCTTTGTCTTTTTTAACGTCGAGACCCCTTTAATTCCTGTCCTAGCCGATATGGAACGCGCCGGAGTGAAAATTGATACCGCCAGTTTGAAAGACATTTCGACTGACTTGACCAAAGAAATTTTGGCAACCGAAAAAGAAATTTATACCCTTGCCGGCACGGAATTTAACATTGCCTCGCCCAAACAATTGGGGGAAATATTATTTGAAAGACTGAAACTAGACGACAAAGCCAAAAAAACCAAAACCGGACAATACGCCACCGGCGAAGAAATTTTAGTCAAACTAACTGATAAACACTTGATTATCAATAAGATACTGGATTATCGGGAAATTGTAAAATTAAAAAATACTTATGTAGATGCCCTTCCGGCTTTGATTTCGCCTCTCGACGGACGTTTGCATACCACTTATCAGCAAGCGGTGGCGGCTACCGGGCGATTGAGTTCTATCAATCCCAACTTGCAAAATATTCCGATTCGGACTGCCAAAGGACGCGAAATTCGCAAGGCTTTTGTGGCGAGTAGTGATGATTTTGTGATTTTATCCGCCGATTATTCGCAAATTGAATTGCGAATTATGGCGCATTTTGCCAAAGATGAAACAATGCTCAAAGCTTTTCAAAATGGCGAAGACATCCACGCCGCCACCGCCGCCAAAGTATTCAAAGTGCCTCTCAATCAAGTAGATAGCGATATGCGCCGCAAGGCAAAAACTGCCAACTTTGGGATTATTTACGGCATTTCCGCCCACGGATTGGCGCAACGCCTCAACATTCCGCGCGGGGAGGCGGGCGAGATTATTCGGGCTTATTTTGAGGAGTTTTCTGCCATCAAAAAATATATGGACAATGTAGTCAATCAAGCCCGCGAAAATGAATATGTCCAGACCATTTTAGGCAGAAGGCGTTACCTACGCAATATCAACTCGCAAAATGCCGTAGAGCGGGGCAATGCCGAGCGCAACGCCATCAATGCGCCCATTCAAGGCTCGGCGGCAGATATGATTAAATTAGCAATGATTGGGATTCATAAATACCTGAAAGACAATCAATTACAATCCAAAATGCTTTTGCAAGTTCACGATGAGTTAGTCTTTGAAGCCCACAAATCCGAGTTGGATATTCTCCAGCCCGCCATTGCCGAGATTATGAAAAACGCCCTCAAACTGGAAGTACCGATGGAAGTAGGAATGGGAACGGGTAGGAATTGGTTGGAGGCGCATTAGAAATAGTACATAATGCTGAATGTGTAGTCTTTAGTGTAAGTGATTGATTATTAAGCAATTACATTAATTGCATTTAAACTGAATATTTAGTATTTTTGAATAAATTAAATTTTATTGTATGGAAACAATGGATCTTATCTCCAAAATAGAGAGTTTGCCAGAGAATATTCAAAAAGAAATTATAGATTTGATAAACCTCATTTTTAATCAGTATAATATTGATAATCAGTCAAATGTTGATAATAATGAATTAACCGAATCCCAAAAACAAGAACTCATCAATCGTCATAAAAAAATGCGCGAAAAGCCAGAAACAAATATGACCTTGGCAGAATTCAAAAAACAAATTTTGGAAAAGTATGCCGGAAAATAATCAAAATTATCAAATTATTATTGGTGAAAAAGCTAGACAGGATGTGCAGGATGTCGTTGATTGGTATGAGTCTCAAAAATCGGATTTAGGTATTGATTTTTTTCTATATTTTGAAGATAAAATAAAAGTTTTGGAAACCAATCCCAAACTTTATCCTACATATTTTGACTACTTTAGAAGGTTTCTACTAAAAAAATATCCTTATGCCATTTATTATCTGATTGATGAGGTTAATTTTAATATTGAAATTATAGCATTATTCCATTCCAGTCGTAATACTGAAAGTATTCATAAAAGATTAAGCAATAGTTGAAAATGGCAGTTATATCAACTCTAAAAAACCTCTGGACAAAATATCTAACTCTCCAATCCGAGTCCGAAAAACAAACATTTTGGCTGGAATATGAAAATTATTTGCGCGAAAATCCCGAAGAAATTAAAAATGGATTTGATACAATGCTGGCTCGGCTGAAAGAAATGACAGAACAAATGGCTAAAACTGAAAAATTAAAGGTTTAAATCGTAAAATACCTGATTATCAATTAATTACAAAATATGCTCGGACATCTAAAACCTGCAATTTGTAGCCTAAACTCCGAAAGTAAACTTGAGTACCGACAGTTTTATTGCGGAATTTGTGCCGCTCTGCGCCGAGAAAATTCATTGCCTTACGCGCTTTTTTTGAATAATGAATTGACCTTAGTTTTGTTGGCTTTCCAAACGTATTTGCTTGATAATCAAAAACTTACAACTCCTTGCCCCGCAAAAATTTATCTTCAAAGAAATCCGGCTTATCAACATTCAGTCATAAATTTGGCTTCCCGTTTATCCTTAGTTTTGGGCTGGCTCAAAGTGAATGATTGGGCAACTGACCGCCCTCGCTTTTATAAACGAATTTTAAGCAATATTTTACAAGGGAAAATTAATAAAATCCTGCCGGAATTGAATCCAAATACCCAGCAAGTTATTCAACATTATTTGGATTTAACGATTAGTAACTCTACTGATTTTGAGGAAGTTAGATTATATTCGGGCTTACTTTCTCAATCTATAACCTTAGAAATTGGCAAACAAACTCAAGCCAATTCGATTGTTATCGAAAAAATCGGCTCATTATTTCAAATTATTGGCGAAATGATTGCCATAGCCGACCACTTGCTAGATGTTGAAGCCGATTTATTGGGCAATCAATATAACCCGATTATTGAGCAAGCGCATACCCAAAATACAACTTTAGCTGATTTGTACTTAAAATTTAAAAAAGATTATAACTATCTGAAAATCAATGCTTTATTCCAATTAAATGAACTTACTGAACAATCAATTGTATCTCAAAATTTTTCAATTACCTTCCAAGCCAGTATCAATCACTTAACAAGTAAAATAACTCAAGCAACTCCGACTTTTATGCTCAATGAAAATACGCAACAAGTAATGGGTAAACCCATTTTGCTCAAAAACGATTGTGATTGTGGAGATTGTGATTGTGGTTGTGATAATTGTAATTGTTGCGATAATTGTGGAAGTTGTTGCGAATGTACCCATTGTTGCGAATGTGGCGAAACTACAAGAAAGCAAAGCAAACGGAAAAATAATGATATGTAACTAATTGATTACCAGTCAATTATATTTTTTACAAGAAATGATAGAAATTTGCTATCTTTACAGTAAACAATTTTTATCAATGATGAATCCGGCATTAGAAAGCATCTTACAACGCCCTGATTTAGAGGCGATTATCCGCGAATTAAATGAAGCTTGGGCAAACGAGCAACGCAAACGCCACGAGTTTTGGGCAGGATTAGATGAAAATCTCAAAGCTGAATTTATCTTGGGCGAAATTATCTATCATTCTCCTATTTATGGTCGGCACTGGATGGCATCTTCCCAAATAACTCGGCGTTTAATCCCTTATGTGTATGATAATTCTTTAGGTATGGTTGCCTACGAAAAAGTGATGGTTCGAATGACTCGCAATGATTATGAGCCGGATATTTGTTTTTGGCGCAAGGAAAAAGCCCAAAACTTCACCCAAAAACAATCGGCTTTTCCGCCGCCTGATTTTATTGTGGAAATCTTGTCCGAAAGTACCAAAGAACGCGATTATGGCATCAAAAAAACCGATTACGAACTGCACGGCGTAGCAGAATATTGGATTATTGACCCCGAAAATCAATTTGTAGAGCAGTATTTACTCAAAAATCAAGTCTATGAATTGAATTTTAAAGCCAATCACTGTACTATTCAGTCAGCTGTAATCACAGGATTTGAAATGAAGGTCGAAGATATTTTTAAAGAGTAAAATCAATTTATTGGCTTTGTCAAACAACCTCAGCATATTAGGATTCCAATACAAGGTATGTAAAATCCAATTCGCTACAACAGCATAACTATCTGATTATCAAATGATTATAAAAATCAATATAAATACGTAACTGATTGATAATCAATGAATTATTTTTTTGCTTTAAAAATCTAGTTTTGTTATACATATTGCCAATTGCTAAGTTTGTTTATTTTGGCGCAAAACTTTAATTTTAGGCTATGGAAAACAAAATTTTACCCAAAGAAGTAGCTCTCAAACTCCCCCACGACCCGGGTGTTTATAAGTTTTTTGACAAAGAAAATACGCTTTTGTACGTTGGCAAAGCCAAAAATCTGAAAAATCGAGTCAGTAGCTATTTTAATCAATCGGCTAATCATAGTCGCAAAACGATGCGCTTGGTAGCCCAAATCGACCACATCGAGTTTACCGTAGTCAATACCGAGTATGATGCTTTGCTATTGGAAAACAGCTTGATAAAAAACCACCAGCCCAAATACAACATCTTGCTCAAAGACGACAAAACCTACCCTTATATTTGTGTTACCAACGAGCCGTTTGCCCGCGTACTCGTTACTCGGCGGCTTGACCGCTCGCAAGGTACATTTTATGGACCTTTTACCAATATAAGAGCAATGAATACGGTTTTGAATCTTATCAAAGAACTCTACACTATTCGGACTTGTAGCCTCAATTTGACTAAGGAAAACATTGATAATCAGAAGTTTAAGGTTTGTTTGGAGTACCACATCGGCAATTGCAAAGGACCTTGTGAAGGCTGGCAAACTCGTTTGGATTATGACCAAGACGTGGAGCAGGTTCAGCAAATTTTGAAAGGCGATTTGGGTATTGTCAAAACTCACTTTCGGGAACAAATGCTCCAGTACGCCCAAAATCTGGAATTTGAAAAAGCTGAAGTCTGCAAACAAAGTTTGGCAAAATTGGAGGGTTTTCAAAGCAAATCCTTGGTGGTAAACCCCAAAATGCAAGCCGTAGATGTGCTTACCATTATCTCGGATGAGGAGTTTGCCTACCTCAACTATCTCAAAATCAAAGACGGAGCAATTATTTATACCAATAATCATAAAATCAAAAAAAATCTTGAGGAAGCCGATGCCGAAATCCTTACGATGCTTGCTATTGACCTGCGCATCGAGGGGCAAAGCCAAGCCCCCGAAATCATTAGCAATGTGGGCTTAAGCATTGATATTGAGGGCTTTATGAATACTATTCCCAAAATTGGCGATAAAAAAAAGTTATTGGATTTATCTTTAAAAAATGTCCTGTTTTTCAAGCGCGAGAGTGCCAAACCCACCGAAAAGCCTATTTCGGACAACACCGCCAACAAAGCCGTCCTCGAATTGCAAAAAGCCTTACAAATGAATATACCACCGATGCAAATTGAGTGTTTTGATAACTCCAACATTCAAGGTACAAATCCGGTTGCCTCGATGGTTTGTTTCAAAAATGGCAAACCTTATAAAAAAGAATATCGGCATTTTAATATCAAAACCGTTGAAGGTCCCAATGATTTTGCCTCAATGTACGAAATTGTAACTCGCCGATACAAACGACAACTAGCTGAAAATCAAGCACTTCCCGATTTGATTATCATTGACGGCGGCAAAGGGCAACTCAGTTCGGCTTGTCAAGCCCTCAAAGATTTGGAGGTATATGGCAAAATGCCGATTATTGGCATCGCCAAGCGGTTAGAGGAGATTTATTTTCCTGAAGATGAAATTCCGCTTCATATCAGCAAAAAATCTTTGGCACTCAAGCTCATTCAAAGAATAAGAGACGAAGCCCACCGCTTTGCCATTGAATTTCATCGCCTCAAACGCAGTCAAAACAGTCTGCAAACCCAACTCGAGAATATCAAAGGCTTTGGCGAGAACACGATTACTACACTTTTGACCAAATTTAAAACCATCAAAAACATTCAAAATGCAACCGATGAACAACTTTTGGCGGTGATAGGCAAAGCCAAAACCAAACTATTGCGAGATTATTTTGCCGAACTCGCCAAAAACCAATAAATAGATTTAGGGTATGATAAGCTATTTTAAAACCGCTATGAACCGTTGTCTTGGATTTAATATTTCAAAAATGTAAACGGGGAAAATCACAAAATGTAAATGAACTTCGGCAAAGTTTTGAACTTTGCCGAGGTTGAATAAAGCACATTTATTTAACTAACCAACACTTACAAAACCTCGCGCATAAACGTAGGCAAAGCAAAACAACCATAAAATACTTCAGGATTGAAATAGCGCAATTCGGGGCGCATTTTTTCCATTGCCTCAGTACGAACTTGCTCATTTTGTTTGTATTTTTTGGAAGCAAAAGCAAAGCTCCAAGTACCACTCGGATAAAAAGGAATTGCCGACAAATACAAAGTACTGTAGGGAAATACCGATTTTAGAACTTCAAAAAGCTCTTTTTGGGTCTTGCGAAAATAGTAAGGGCTTTCGGCTTGGGCGGCTAGTATTCCGTCTTCTTTGAGCGAAGCAAAACATTTTTCATAAAAAGCCTTGGAAAACAAACCTTCTGCCGGACCTACGGGGTCGGTAGAATCTACCAAAATCACATCAAAAGCCGATTGATTTTCCTCAATGTATTTTACTCCATCAGCAATCAACAAAGTAAGGCGCGGATTGTCCAATTCGGAAGCAATGGTAGGGAAATACTCCCGCGATTTTTCGACCACTAAGCCATCTATCTCCACCATTACACACTCTTTCACGCCCGGATGTCGTAATACTTCACGGGCTGCCCCACCATC
This sequence comes from Microscillaceae bacterium, assembly GCA_025455045.1. Lineage (GTDB taxonomy): Bacteria > Bacteroidota > Bacteroidia > Cytophagales > Microscillaceae > JALONJ01. The sequence continues at coordinate 16,954 of JALONJ010000003.1, forward strand.
ACCGCCACCAATAATCAAAACTCTTTCGGGGTTGGGGTGCGCAAAAAGCGGTACGTGGCTTATCATTTCGTGATAGGCGGCTTCGTTGGCTTCGGTAAGCATTACCGCGCCATCAAGTACCATCAGATTGCCAAATTTGGGGGTTTCATAAATTTCCAATTTTTGGAAGTCGCTTTGTCCTTCAAAGATTTTTTTGCCGACTTTGATAGAAATGCGTGCGCCCAAATCAAAAATACTTTCGTCTAATTGTTCATTAAACCATTCCATAAGCATTTGTATTTAGAAGATTAGTTTATTCAAACGATTGCCCAAACTTAAGTTGGGCAGCGCAAAAGTAATTGAATTTCAGCAAAGTACTCAGGTTTGGGTGTTTTGAAATCATTAAATTCTTGAGTAATACTTAACAGCTGTAGGTCGATTTTCCAAATTGGGGAGCAGACTTGGTTTTTTGTTTTTTTTGTCAAGAACAAGGAGGCTGTAACAAAAATATATTTATAAAATATTCATTATCAATTAGTTATATAAAAAAATTAAATCTTCAACACTTTTCAGGACAATTGTAACGCAGGCTGTTAGCCTGCGCGGTTACATAAGTTTAGCCTAAAGAATAAAGCTAGAATTTCCTGAAAATGGGGTGCATTTCAAATTTACCACCTACAGCCCTCTCCTTCGGAGAGGGAAGGGTGAGGCAAAAGAAACGCGTAAATTTGAAATGCACCCCTGAAAATGGGTAAAGAATCAAAACCTATTTATAAAGATTCTGAAAAATTGAAATCTTATAAGATTATTTTTGTAATTAGCTCATTATCAGTATATTACTTATTCTTAATTTTCCTTTTTGCCTTCATTCTTTTTCTCATCTTCGGCTTTGATAAAATCTAAGGAAGCCGAATTGATACAATAACGCAAACCGGTAGGAGCGGGTCCGTCTTCAAAAACGTGTCCCAAATGCCCATCGCATTTGGCACACACTACTTCTAGGCGTTGCATACCATAACTATTATCGGCTTTGGTTTTGACCGCATTTTTGTTAAAGGGCTGATAATAGCTAGGCCAGCCTGTTCCCGAATCAAATTTGGTATTTGAGCTAAAAAGCTTGCTTTTGCAAGCCGCACAAGTATAAGTGCCTTTTTCGTGATGGTCGTAGTATTTGCCGGTAAAAGCTCGCTCTGTGCCTTTTTCACGCAATATTTTGTACTGTTCCGGCGAAAGGCATTGTTGCCATTCTTTGGGAGTTTTCACTACTTTGTCTTTGTCAGATGCAGTGGCGTTAGAATTTTCTTTGGTTTGAGCGTTACAAGCTAGGGTAAACACAATGAATACACAACTCAGAAAATTTTTCATAGATTTTTTTGATTATTTTTTTAATTTTTTTATATAAATATTTGATTTTCAATTAGTTACAAATGAAAAAGGTTCTTTAACAATCTTCAGGAAAATTGTAACGCAGGCTTTCTAGCCTGCCCGCCTAAATGCGTTTAGGTTTAGGATAAAGCTAGAACTTCCTCAAAATGAGCCAAAGAACCTGAAAAAGGATTGTGAAAGCAAGCAAATCATTTATCAATACATTTGCAGTAATCAACTTTACCAACTTATATTTCAAACTGCTTGCTTGCGCAAAATGTTCAGCAAATAAGTTTTCCAATTTTACGGCAAAGATAAACAGTTCCCTGTTTGAAAATTGTCAGGGCTTTGACATTTGGTTAAATTTAGTTCGAAAGCCAATTGCAAATTTTTGTAGATTGGTTCTTCACCATTTTTCAGGAATTGCCTTTGGCAATCCCTCTCGCTTTGTCATTCTGAGCGAAGCGAAGAATCTGAAACTCTTGATAATCAACGCTTTAGATTCTTCGCTTACAAAGAAATTTTTTTCATTCCTGAAAAGTGGTGAAGAACCATAACTCGGAACTAGAAACTGTCCGAGCTATTGTTATATCACCTCTTTCAAAAATAAAAAAAACAAGCAGTTTTACTACTTGTTTTTTTTGGTGGTTGTTGGAGGGGCAGAAAAATGCCGTTGAGCGATGGATAAAATTTCTCAAAGGCAAAAATCAGTATATCTAAACTTTTTGTTTTTCCAAATTAAATAAATCATTCAAAACATCAATCAAGGTTTCGGCTTCGCCGCGTTTGCAAGCCGCTTTGAGTTGGAGGGTTGGCAACTTGATGATTTTTTGCATCATACTTTTGGTTACTTGGTCAAGGCGATAGGCTTCGTCTTCCGAAAGTTTTTTCATATATCGCGCCAGCTCTTCTTGACGAATTTGCTCTAGCGCATTTTTGAGTTTTTGGATAGTGGGCGAAATCTCCATTTCTTTCGACCATTCATTAAACTCCAACAAAGAGGCTTGAATAATGGCTTTTACTTCGGCAATGGCGGCAAGACGTTGTTGGAGGGCTTCGGATACTTTGTTGTTGATTTGGTCGATGTTATACAACAAAACGCCCGATTTTTCTTCAATTTCGGCTTCTATACTACGCGGTACCGATAAGTCAATAAAATATTTAAACGACTGAATATTAAGCGATTGGATAAACTCTTTTTGAATAAAGGGTTCAGCAGTAGCTACCGAAGACACAATAATGTCGGCTTCGGCAATGGCTGACCACACCTGCTCAAAGGGCAAAGCGTTTGCCCCGCACTCGTGTGCCAAGGCGAGGGCTTTCTCGAAGGTTCGGTTGGTAATGTTGATATTTTTGAGTTGAGATGCCCCCAAATTACGACAAACATCGGTGCCGATTTCGCCTACTCCTATCACCAAAATTTGGGGTTCATTGATTCCCAAAGCCAATTCTTCAATCAATTCAACAGTGGCATACGAAGCCGAAGCCGCGCCACTGCGAAAGGCAGTTTCTTGCACTACTTTTTTGTTGGTAAAAAATATGGTATGCAACAAGCGGTGCAAAAATGGTCCTACTGTATCCAAATCAGCCGCCATTTGATAGGCTTGTTTGATTTGGTTGATAATTTGAATGTCACCCACCACTTGCGACTCCAAGCCAATGGCTACCTCAAACAAACGTTGGACGGCGGGCGCGTGGTCATTAATGATTTGAAAATAAGGAAAATACGCGCTTTCGTTGCTCAAATGCTTGATTTTGAGCAATTTATGGATAATAGTTTGGCTGTAATCTACCGATGACGAATAATAAACTTCGGTGCGATTGCAGGTAGAAATCACCAAAATATCCGAAATATCGGATAGCGATTTTAGACTAAGCAAAAGTGCTTGGCTCAATTCGGGATTCAAAGCTACTTGCTCGCGCACCTCGAGCGGGGCATTTTTGTAAGAAAGACTGATGGCTTTGAATAGATTATGCATACTTTGATAAAAAAAATTTGGGTTACAAAAGTAATATCCAATTCCTTAATTTTTAAAGTTTAAACAATTTTTATCTTAATAATTTTTTTAAAAACTGTTAAATTTTCGTGTTCAAACCCTATTTCAACTATAGATTTAGGCAGATAGTTTGCACTGTACTTGTATATTTCAGGAATTTAATGGCAAAAAATTCAAAAAATTCAAAAAATTAAAATGATAAAAGTCAGTTTGAAAAAAAAGTTGGAATTGTTTGAGATAATTTTTTTTTAAGTATCTGATAATCAGATACTTACTATTTTTTCTTTATAAGTTATCCACTGCTCAATTCAAGTACAAAAATAATAAGCATTGGGTTGCTTTATCATTTTTTTTTTAATGGAAAAATCACTTGGACTTAACTTGGCAAAAGGTAACCGTTGTTCTTGTATGGCAGTGTATGGCTCAATTTAGCAGGGCTATTCAAACTTTGGGGTACGCTTCAATGCCCTAGATTAACAAATAATTACCAAAATATTAAAAAAATGTGCTTTTTTTCACAATTTAGCTTAATATTTGTGTGGGGGTTTTTACTAGATTGGTTATTCAAATGAATACTTGAAAATTAGTTTTACAAATATAAATAATCAATTGATTATCAGGTAGTTGTGTTGTGATTAATTATCTCATTTCCCTTTAATATTCATATTCTCAATATAAATGAAGAAAATTTGTTGGTCGGTTGGTGTGGCAGTAGCTTGCTTGGGGCTATCTTGGGGGCAAGTTTTTGCGCAGACTTCTTGGCGGCAAGCCAAACAAACCGGCAAAGCCTTTGTAATGGTGCATTATTTCAATTTTGAACCCTTTTGTTATCGGGAAAGTGGCGGCAAATTAGAAAGTTTGAAAGGCATTGAGTATGAGCTTTTTCAAGCATTTATCAACTATGTGCGCCAAAAGTATAAAGTTGAAATATTAGCCAGATACAACAACGAGCCGGTTTTTAATGAATTGTATAACAAGATTAAGAATGGAAATGCCGGAGTTTTTGCTTTATCTTCCTTATCTATCACCGAAGAACGACTCAAGGAAATCAAATTTAGCCCGCCCTATTTGCCCGATATTGAGGTTTTAATCAGTAGCAATAATGTACCGATTGCCCGCGATACCATTGAATTTATTGATCTATTTCGCAGTCTCAAAGCCGTAACCGTGCCTAAATCAACTTATGAAAAAAATACCAAAGAGCTAACCAAATATCTCAAGAATTTAAAAATCGAGAATGTCAATCACTTTGACGACATCAGTACCCGCATAGCCAATGAACCCAATTTGTTTGCTTATTCCCAACTTTCATCTTACCTATTGGAACGCAAAAAAGGAGTAGCTCTCAAGCGGCAAAATCTTTTTAAAGTTCAAAAAATCGGACACGCGATTGCTTTTCCAATGACAAGCGATTGGGACGAGCCGGTGCAAGCCTTTTTTCAAGAACCTGAGTTTAAGCCAATGGTTAATCAAATCATCCGCAAGTATTTTGGCAATGATGTAAATGACTTGATATGGTCGGTGGCTTCGGACAAAAACACGGAGGGCAACAAATCTTTTGACCTTTTGTCTTTGGAAAATCAATTTCAACAGTTGGATATTGAGCGCAAACAATTGGAAATTACCCGCCAAACTTGGCTTCGCAATTCGTTTTTGGCTGGATTGGTCGTTTTTTTGGGTTTTACGTTCCTGTTATACAATCGTTATAATCTTAAGCAAAAAAGTAACAAACTCCTTTCGCAAAAAAACACTGAGATTGAAGACCAAAAAAATCAACTGCAAGCCAGCAATCAAGCCCTTACCTTGCTCAATGAAACCATCAAAGCCCAACACGATGCCATTGAAATCAAAAATCAACAACTCGACTATCGGAATCAACAAATGAGCCAAAGTATGAACGCCGCCCGCACCATTCAAAGGGCAATGTTGCCTTATACCAAGCGAATGCAGGCTACGCTTAAAGATTATTTTGTGATTTATCGTCCCAGAGATGTAGTTTCGGGGGATTTTTATTGGCTCAATCATATTGAAGACAAGATAATTGTTGCCTCAATCGACTGTACCGGACACGGTATTCCGGGGGCATTTATGAGTATGATTGGCAATACTTTGCTTGACAAAATCATTATTTTGCAAAATTTTCTCAATCCTAAGGAGATTTTGAATCACCTGCACGACGAGGTACGCTACGCCCTCAAACAAGAAGAAACCGGCAACAAAGATGGAATGGATATCGGTTTGGCGGTCATTGAAGAATGGGCAAATGACAAACTCAAAATCACTTATTGTGGCGCAAAACGTCCTTTGTATTGTATAGATGCCCATAATTTATCCGCCTTGATTGAGTTAAAAGGTAATCCTAAGAGCATCGGCGGTTTTCAGAGCGAACACAAATCCTTTGAAAATCAAGAAATTATTGTTGCCAAGGATAGCCTCATTTATCTAAGTACAGATGGTTATAGCGACCAAAACAACATCTACCGCAAAAAACTGGGCGAAGAGCGTTTCAAAGAAACACTTTTGAGAAATTGCACCCTTAGCTTACCTGAGCAACAAAAAGCCCTTGAAGATTTACTTGACGAGCACCAAGTAGGTACTCAACAACGCGATGATATATTGGTTTGGGGGATTAGATTGTAAAATAAGTAGCTGTGCTAATTTGCTGGATAATTACAGTAAATAGATTAACTGAAAAGACCTTACGGAATTAGGAATTAATAATTTGGAATTAGGAATTATTTAATTACCTGACTGTGCCCGCCTTTGGAGGATTTTCAATTGATTATGTTTTTACAATAGTTCGGACAGTTTCTAGTTTCTAGTTCCGAGTTATTTACTAAGTATCTGATAATCAGCTTTTACATAAAATATTTAAAATAACATACCTGGCTGATAATCAATTACTTATAAAAAATGTATGAAGTATTGGTTTTTAAAAAGTTTACTTTATTTTGTATCTATTCCTAATTCTACTTTGTTACTTTCAATTTTTGAACCACATAGGCACATAGTAAGCATAGAAAAATACAATTTGCATCAAAAAACGCTCACGAAAAACTCATAAAATAGCTCAATCTTCTCACGCATTGCTAAAGTGAGTAAGTCAATAGGTCGAGAGCATTTGTCATAAAAAAGCCGAAATCTGAACAATTATCAGACTTCGGCTTTTTAAATTTATTTTTGATTTAATTATATAATCACTTGATAATCAGGTAGTTATATAGTTTTAAAAATTACTAATTTTTAATCAATTTCAGGGTATAAGCCTTGCCCTCGCCATAAACACGCATCAGATAAACTCCACCCGAAAACTCGCCAAGTTTTTGATTTAGGGCATTTTTCAAGTCTTCCAAACTACCTTTGGCTTGCATTACCGGCTCACCTTTGGTATTGATGACTTCCATTCGGAGATTGGTTTGCCTTTGCAAATCTGCCGAGCTGCGGAAATTGACCACATTCGTAACCGGATTAGGGAAAATCAACAACTCATCTATCTCGGCTCCCGGCACAAACACTTCGCGGCTATAATTGATTGTACCATCAAAATCAATTTGTTTTAGGCGGTAGTATGCCCCATTTTGGGCTTGAGAGTCTAACCAGCGATAAACTTTGCCGGTGTTTGAGTTGCCCATTCCATCTACAAAAGCCACAGTTTTGAAGGTTTGATTGATTTCACGTTTTTCAACTTCAAAACCTTTGTTGTTGATTTCTTGGGCGGTGCGCCAAGTCAATTCGGTTTGGGTTTCATTCAATCTTCGTCCTTCAAATCTGACCAAAGTAACCGGCAACGGACTGGCATTGCTACTCAAAAAGAAATCACTGCTTTCAAATGTCGGCGTTTCGCCAAAGCTGGTCAGGTTGGTATTGCCCGCTTGACCGGCAAACTCAAGTGAGTTATCGTTGGCAATCGCTGTTACTTCTATGAATGGATTAGCAACCGGACTGTGGAACAATTGCGCCCAACTATTGATTGCCCCCGAACTACGTTTGTAAAGCGAGTAAGTGTTGGGATTGTTGGAAGCAACCTCTCCCGCACCAATGATGGCTTTGATACCCATTGGGTCAAACTGGGTAGCCGAACCATAGTTTTCAACGACCCAATACACACTTGTGAGTGGTGAGCCGGCAGGTGCGTTCATCGGACTACCATTCAACTCCGAAACCACTATATCAGTACTCGTTGGGTAAGCTGTACCTTGGAAACTAATTTCTACAGTTGAGCTTGCGCCACTAAACACATAGGTATTGCTTCCCGAAAGTGGCTGGGGAGTACCATTATTTCCACCTTTGTTAGCCGAGGCTTTTACTTGAGTTAAATTCATTGGTGTACCGCAACCCACCGACTGAGTAGCTTGAGTAGTAGCTAAGTTGCTGATCATCAACTGGGTATTGCCCATTTTGTCTTCCACAAAACTACTGACTTGGTTCATTTGCCAATAGTGTTCCAGTCCATTTTCTTGACCAATATTGGTAAGGCGCATCATTTGGCGAAGTTGGTCGGCATTACGCGCCACACTCCACACACGCACTTCATCAATGAGCATATCATTGGTCATTTGTCCAAGTCCGCTTGCCCCAATATTAAATGCGCCGTTTTGGTCGGCATTGTTGCCTACTACATTGGCGACTGTGCCTAAGCGACCATTGACATACAGTTGCAATTGTACGCCATCATACACGGCTGCTACGTGATTCCAAGTATTTAAGCGAACTTGGGCAGTTGCCAAACCGGTAATACTTGTTCCGTTGTGAATAGAAAACTCAAACTGCCCACCGTTTTGTATCACTCTTGCGCCATTGGTTTCGCCCATTAGCCAAGCAGTTTGGGTGTTTTGGCGAGGGAATACCCAAGCCTCCATCGTAAATTGTGGTGCAATGGTAACACCCGAAGCTACCGAAGCCAATGAATTGGTGGCATTGTAATTTAAGGCTAATCCGGCTTGGCAATCTAGAGCTACTACTTTGCGATTTCCGGCAGGCGAAGCAAGTGCTGGAGTTATATTATTGCCAGCAATGGTCGCAAAGGCAAACTCGGCATCTACCAAATTGTTTTCAAAAGCATTGTCGGCAATGTCATAAGTAAGCCAGAAATAATTTTTACCGACTGCTAGAGTTTGATTGCCGGTCAAAACAAATGTGCCGTTTGGCGAAGCTACTGCATTGCTATTGTATTGCACATTAGAATTAAAATTAGCATTTACACCCGTGTAAAATACTTTGGCATTTTTCAAATCCATTGGATTAGTAGTGCCATTGGTATTGAAAGCTAATCCTGTAACTGTCTGATTATCAGCATTTTCTATTTCTAAACGCAATACTTGTTGGGTAGTGCTTCCGGCAACCAAACCTTTGGTATTTTGACTTACTTGAATCGTAGGCGGAATATTGATAATTTCAATCGCATTGATTTTAGGGTTTTGCGTAACTCTCACCAAATCAATATCAATGTTGCCATCACTGGTGATGATGTAGCTTTTCATTGTGCCACGGTCAATTGATCCGGTTTCGGCAAAGACATCATAATTAGCAATGCGGCGAGTACCCTCTACGTCCACGTGGAAAACCCTTTGACCATTGGCGGTAATTCCGTTCCAAATTTCGGCAAAATAAAGCCTTACTTCTACTTTTTGTCCAGCAGGAATTGGGAAGTCCCAGTTCAAATTACCAGTGCCAACCCAACGCTCAGAAGCAAATAGGGTACTAGGAGTGCCACTAGGTACACTTGCCGTCAGAGTAATTGCTCGTCCGCCATTAGTTCCTACCGAAGCTCCACTATTGCTCAAATAGGGTGAAGGCTGTGCCGCCGTATCTACCGACCAGCTAGGTGTGCCATTACTCATTGTAACTTGCGCTCCACCACCATTGACGCGATACAAAATAACTTGAGGCTCACTAACTATTACATTAAATTCATCTTCGGCAAACAAACCTTTGGAGTCGGTAGCTCTTACTTTGATAGTTCCGTTACCAACTTGCCCCAAAATATAATTCAATTGTAAACTATTGCTAACCACTATCGGATTCAACAAGCCGGTATTGGTGTTGCCACTTATTGTATAAGTCAAATTGTCATTTTCCAAATCACTAAATACGCCGCTCAAGTTGATGTTGGCAGGTAAACTATTTTTGGCTACACTTACATCACTCAAAGGATTTGCTACAAATGGCGCAGTATTGCGACCACTAATGTCTAAGATTTCAATACCTTTAATCATTGGGTTTTCAATCTTTTTCATTAAATCAATATCCACATTGCCATCGCTCACAATCACAAATGAGCGCATAATGGCTACATCGTGTCCAGCTTCGGCAAATACATCAAAATTGGCAATTTTGGTAACTCCATCAATCACTACATCAAATGTGCGAGTGTTGCTGGAATTAAACGCAGTTTCGGCAAAATACAGCCTCACTTCAACTTTCTTGCCCACAGGTATGGCAAAATCCCACAACATATTTGCCCCACTGCCCATCCACCTTTCGGTTTGGAACAAAGCCATTGGCGTAGTAATTGGGTTAGGCAAAGAACTGCTAAAAGTAATCACATCGCCCGTTGTGGAAACATTATTGGAGGCGGCTGAATTAACTCCAGAATAGGGAGTTGCTTGAGTATCGACACTCCAAGCGGGCATAGAACCATCGGTAGCGGCTAAACTTGCTCCTCCGGCATTGACGCGATGCAGTACCAAATAATCCGAAACAATTACCGTAAAGGTTTGCTCAACAAACAACGGAAGTCCCGAGTTTTTGTCGGTTGCCCGAATGGTGATTTGGGCAGTTCCCGAAGCATCGGTTGCGAAGCCTATGGTTAAGTTTTTATCTACCAATTGCGTAGTTACTACTCCCGGATTGGTGTTATTCGTTACGGTATAAATCAAGTTTGTTCCATCTTCCCAATCGGTAAACACCGTACCCAAATCAAAAACTTTAGAAGGGCTATTGACTAGTACTTGTTGATTAGGAATCGCATTGACAATCCTTGGAGCATTGTTGGGCGCATTTGGATTCGGCACTACCTCAATGGCGGAGATTTTGGCATTATTAACACTGCCATTCGTAAAGGCAATGTTGGCAAAACCATCCAAGACCAAGATATTAAACTCGCGCTTGATGGCTTTATTTGCGCCACCGGCTTCAGCAAACACATCAAAATTGGTAAGGGTATGTTGTCCATCAATATTTACATTAAACCTCCTTTGGTTGGCTTGATTGAAAACAATCTCGGCGAAGTGCAAAATCACTTTATAATTGCCATTCACGACTGGAATATTGTAAGTAGAAGCTCCCCATCTTTCCGAACGATACAATACATCATCATCAGTATCATCGATTTGCGAAGCATTATTACTAAAAGTCGAACCGCCGGTTACATACGTATCAGCGACAAACTCATCTCCACCAGCAGTAGTGTAAGCTCCACCTGCGGCATTGATTCGGCGCGCCACCGGCGCAGTTGGGTCAAAAATAGTGATTTTGAATACATCACTAGCGGTCAATTCGCCGGCATCAGCTGCCGTAACTCTCACCATTATAAAGTTAGGATTGACTTGGTATTGTGAACCATTACCCGTAAAGGTGCGGGTATTAGGGTCAAAGTTTACCCAGCCCGGGAGAGGTTCACCATTTTCCAAAGTTGCCGAGTAAACAAATGGGTCATTTTCCAAATCGCCAAAGGTATTTGCCGGAACGGTAAAGTTAAACGGATTGGTTAAACCTGGGTCAACCGGCACTACGCGGTCAGGTAAAGCATTTACTAGATAAGGGGCAGTATTGCCAAATATCGGAATTACCTCAATGGCACTAATTTTCGCATTATCTTTTACGGAAGTGAAATTAATATTCAATACACCATCAGTAACTTCTAATAAGAAAGATTCTTGAATGGCTTTCAAAGCCCCACCAGCACGCACAAAAATATCATAATTTGTTAGCTTAGGCTGATTTTCAATAGCCACATTGAATACCCTTGAGTTGGCTCCGGCACGTCCGGCAATGCCAAAATAAATTTCGGCAAAATGTAAAATAACTTGATACTTGCCATTGGCTACAGGTAAATTGTAAGAAAATGTATTACCCCAACGCTCTGATTGATACAAGACATCATCTTCAGTATCAGCAATTTCTTGCACCGCCGTATAAGTATTGCTAGTGCCTAGTCGATAAGCATCTGCACTTGCATCGGCAGCAAAAGCTGCTCCTTCAAGGGTATTATAGGCTACCCCAGCCGCATTGATACGGAAGGTGGCAATTGGCGGGCCGGTTTTGAGCCTGATTTTCAATACATTAGACAATTGACTGGTTCTGCCATCGGCACTTTCAGTAACCGCAACAATGTGATTAATTCCGGCAGTAAAATTGGCATCCGGCGTTAATGACAAGGTGATAGGCACATCTATAGTCCCTTGATAGGGAATAGTTACCAGCTTTTCATCGGCAATTTTGAGCAATTTATTTGCCTCATACGCATCTACATCAAAACCAGTTCCCGAAGCTAGATTATTTAAGAATAAACCACCTTCCAAGACCAATACTCGCACATTGGTACCGGGTTCGCCATTTACTTTAATGGTTTGGAATGAACTCGTAGTTTCATTAGGCAAAGGCGAAAGCGTAGTACATTGAATACTAGGGGCTAAAATCGCGGTTTGTTTAAATCCATTTTGCGAAGCTCCCAATTGGCTATTGGTACGGAAAAGTTGTGCCGAATAACCCGAAAAATCACTAAAACTAATGCTCACAGTTGCGCCCATTAGTTCTAAGCCCGACACGTTACCAGTAGCATTGGGCGAGTTAGTAGTTTTGATAGTACTAGGGTCGGTATCAATTGAAAACTCAAAGGTTTCACCCAAATCAAAATCATTAAAATTAATTTCTAATTTGGTAAATCCATTGGCATTGCTACCATTAAACGGACTGCTGACCAGTGAAGTGGTAAAACCAACTTCGGTACCTCCGGCATTGACCGTAAAAGGTTTGGCGGCAGCCATATCTTTGATAACATTGTTGGGGTCAAAAACCATATCAGGCAATACTGTAGTGGTCAAATCAATGACTACTTTAGTGATTTTTTGCCCATCAGGTGAATTATTGGTAATTTTAAATGAATTGTCTTGGGTGGTCGTAGATTCTAAAGTATTGCCTGAATTGACCACAAAATTTGCCTCCGAAGTAGATGGTACTGACTCTACTCGGAAAAAGCCCCAAGTAACCGTAATAGGTATGCCCGTTCCCGAAGTGGACATAATACCCGTAGCCAATACATTTTGCAACCAAGCCGCCGGAACGGTAATCGGGCTACCCAATTCTATCACTGCGCCTTCATCAATCGAGTAAGCCGGTTGGATTTGGTTGGTAAATGGATTGACAATCAAATAAGTATGGACAGTTTCTTCGCCCAAAATATCTACATTATGCAAAACATCGCTTAGGATTACATCATTGTTTTCATAAACCACGCGCAAACCAGTGCTGCCAAAATTGGCATCGGCGACTAATTTGAGGTAATTTTTTTGGTCGCCTTTGCCCAAGAAAACCCCATAGGTTTGGTCGGTCAAATCGCCCAAAGACATATTGCCAAAAGGCTGAATAATCGCCGTATGGATTTGATACTTACCCGGATAATTGACAGCATTGAAACCAAATTGGAAACCATATTCCTGATTATTGGTAGTTCCCAAAGAAGTACCTACCGAAGTATTGTCCACGGTAAAGAAACCGGCAGTGCCAATTACGGTCATATTATCTCGATTGTAGAGATTTTTGTAATTAGCCATGCCATTAATCATCAAGCCGGTAAAACCAGTATTTAAAATATATCCGGCAGGCGGCGAAGCGGCTTCCCACTCATAAATGATTGGTAATGAGGTCTTTGTGCCATTATCTTTGTCTAAGGCAAAAGCATCATTGAGGTCTAAAATTCCATCATTATCATCATCAGTATCGTTCAAATCCGAAATTTTATCATTGTCCCAATCTTCCGGCACACTGGCAGGTGAGCAAGGGTCGGTGTTATTTGAGATTTCATCGCCATTGCTAAATCCATCACTGTCAAAATCCGCCGTTAGGTTGCTAGTGGGGCTGCTGTAATTACATTGGTTAAAATCTACCGGCTCTAAAACCGTGATGGCGTTTTGTCCGTATTCAGCTACCCAAATAGACCCGGGGAAGATTTCCGAATCGCCTTGCGAAGTAACATCTAAAGCATTCCAAGTGCCAAAACCAGTCGCCAATTGAATCAAACCATTGATACCCGAACCATTGTGAGGTACCGAATTATCCAACGCAGTTCCGGCTTGGTTTAAAATAACCCGATATAAATTACCATTAAATGAAGCGGCTAATAAATTACCACGCATTTGATTGCTGAAATTTGACCCGCGAAACTCGCAAATTCCATTGGTAGAACCCATCACACCCACTAAACTACTATTCTGTTTGACTACCCCATCTCTACCTGAATGTAAGAAGTTGTTTTCCAAACCATTGGCTTGGTTGGTACCGTGAGGGAAGCCGTAATCAAAACCATTAGGAATGGGTGACAAACCATTGAATCGATTGATTGATGGGTTGGCGCGAGTTGGGTTAGGATTACCGGCATAATAACCTTTGGTTACTTTGTGCAAAGGATCAAAATACGTAAAGTTATCTACTATTTTGTAATGACTTGATTTTAAGCCATTTACATTATTATCAAAATCTCTTTCGGCAATGTTGGTCGCTAAATTATCACTGTTGCGATAGATAGGCGGTACACCCCAACCAGCATTCGAGGAGTTGTCCCAAGAATACATATTACCCGCTTCAGTAATTACGACATCATAGGCATTACGGAAACCGGGCGAGTACACTTGTACTGGTCCACCTTGTACCAAAATCGCTTGATTGAAGCCATTGTCGCCACCAAACGGACCTACTGCGCCTTGTTTGGGCGCAAGAGTTGGCAAGTCATAGATAAAGCGGTTGTTACCAGTACCTTGAATGGGCAGAGCTTCAATTGCCGCCATATCTACTTCCAAAATAGCCGCCGAATACGCATATTCGGGCAACCAAGCCAATTCGTGGGAAGGCGCGCCCTTGTTGGCGTGTCCACCTTGAGCAATGTATAATTTATTGGTATTTTTATCAATGGCTAAACCATTGGTTGCGTGGTTATGCTCCGATTTGGGCAAACCACGAATAATATCCACTTTTTCCCACTGTCCTTGACCGTTTTTGGTCAGGCGAGAGATTGTTCCTGAATTGGTATCCAAATTCAAATCACCATTGCCACCACCCGTGCGGGGGTCATTGGAACTCACATAAAGAATTGGATTTGCGGCAGTTCCCGCCACCATAATCCCTAGTACTTGGCGACCAAATAAGCCCGAATTAAGTGCGCCATCATCATTATAATTAGGGATTCTTTGCACTAAATCAATGTTTTCGGTGGCAGTTACGGTATAATCGTTTTGGGCAGTTCTGACAATCGTAAAGACTTTAATCAAGCCATTGACTTGCGAAACATATAATTTGCCATCGGGACCAAATTGTAAAGAAGTTGGATTGCCAATTTGCAAATTTTTAACGCGACTACGCAAGAAACTTACCGTTCCGCCAATCGTACCGCCGGTTCCATCATTAATCAATAAATTAAATTCGTCAGAAACTGAAGCTCCACCATTATCGGTTACAGTTACTTTAATGCTCAATTGCCCAATGTCGGCTACTGAAGGCGTGCCGGTAAATGTGCGCGTTTGAGCGTTGAAAGTCAGCCAAGTAGGTAGGACATTACCATTCGCCAAAGTAGCCGAATAAGTAAGGGTTGTATTGGCATCAGAGTCGACAAAAGTATATTCTGAAACGGTCATATTAAAGAACGCCCCTTTGCTGGCAACTTGGTCAGGAATTGGCGTAGCCAAAGTAGGTGGGTTATTGCCACTACTACCCAAATAAACTACTTCAATTGCCGAAACTTTCGGATTATCAACTGAACCTTTAGCAAATACCAAATTTAAAGTCCCGTCATTGACATTGACATTGAATGTGCGGGTTACGGCAATATCTCTACCACCAGCTACTGCTACTACATCAAAGTCGGTCAATACTCGACTTCCTTCAATATCTACGTGAAACTTGCGTTGATTAGGATTATTGAAATAAATTTCGGCAAAGTGTAGGGTAATTTGATAATTACCATTCACCACCGGAATATTATAGGGCAAATTAGTTGCCCAACGCTCCGATTGATACAAAATATCATCTTCGGTATTGGCAATCGGGCGAGTAATGGTAAAAGCCTGCCCACCCACAAAATATTGGTCAGCAATAAATTTACGATTGCCACTCGCGGTAAATGCCGCCCCAGCCGCATTGATGCGAATTGGGCAAGTAAGCGTGTTGGTGATAACTACCGTTTGGGTTTTGCTACAGCCGATGGCATCAGTAACAGTTACTTGCGTAAAGTTTCCGGCAGGTAAGCCGGTAGCCGTTGCTAAAGTCTGAACAGGAAAGGTATTCCACCTAATTATATAAGGTCCAGTTCCACCCGCGATATTGCTTACTGTAGCCGTTCCATCAGAGGTAGCTTCACAACTTACGGGAGTAGTCGTAATATCAAAACTAATATTGTTATTTAACTCATTGATAATGAATGACTTATCAATTTCACAACCATTAGGTAAATCTTCTTTGGCATAAATGGTATAACTTCCGGCGGCTAAATTGGCAAATACATTGGAAGTTTGATAAGTCCCAAATTTGCCCAGTTTATACACCATATTGACCCCATTCGGTACATTGTTGGCAACTAAGGTAATAGAACCAGAAGTTGTACCACAATTTGCTCCGTTGATTTGCGAAGCCGTGAGGGTAATGGGCGAAGTAGAGCTAATGCTGTAAATCTCCAAAGCAGCAATTGCCGGACGGTTATTGACCGGAAGCAATTGAATATTCATTACGCCATCGGTAACTGATATATCAAAATCTTTTACTTGGGCGGTTTTGAAGCCAACATTACCAAAAATATCATAATTAGCTAAGGCTAAATTATTTTCAAAATAAATTCCATTGACTCTAGCTCCGGCAGCAGTTACCAAATTTTCGGCAAAATGCAAACGCACCAAATATCTGCCATTCGTTACAGGAATATTATAATTCAAAGGCACAGAGTTGGCAGTAGTGGATAAATAAGCCCGATACAAAGCATCATCATCTGTGGCGGCAATTTCGCTGGTGTTGTCGGTTGTATTCATTGGAATTGTGTTGCCACCGCGATAGCTTTGGTCAGCTTCCCAAGTCCTACCATTGACTACAAAATTAGTTGCTGCCGCCGATTTAATTCTTTTAGATAAAGTTAAATTAAAACAACTTGAAGTAGCTACCCCATACAAAGGAATCCGCATAGGTGATAAGTCATTGTTGTAATGAATCAACAAAACAGCATTTTTGATACCGGCGGTTTGCGGACGGAAACTCACATTGAAGCTGATCGTTTCGCCCGGACTCAATACTGGGTCGCTAGGCATTGCTACTGAAAATTCATTCAAATTAGCTCCAATAATTTCGACATTAGAAATAATTATATCGGGGTCATTGGGACCACCCGCATAAGTTTGTCCCAAACTTCTTAAAAATAAAGTTTTGTTGGCTACAGTTTGAATGGCAGTAGGGTTGTATTCCAAAACCGATTGATTTTGGTCAGCATTACCACTTATCCCATTGCCACTTACCAATTCCGAATTGAAATCCGAACCCAATTCGGGGCGAATGTTCTCAATATAATACATATTGTCATTATAGTCGAGATTAGCACTCATTCCCAAATAGTCGTGGGCAACAATAAAGGCATTAGGAATGATGTTGCCATTCCAATCGCGGGCTTTCCAAACTCTAGCTCCACGCAAGGTAGGATAAGCCCCTCCTTGTGGGTGTGTACCTTTGAAAGCATTGCGAAGTGGGTCGGTATTGTCGCCTGAAATTCGGAACGAAAAAGGAGTAGTTGGGTTAAATGCTCCTTCACACAAATCGCCGTTGTTTTTGCGAGGCAAGAGCGTTTGTCCATCTTTGGGGTGGTGGGTCATAATCCAATTGTCGCCTCCGGCTTTGGGTTGCCAAGAAATACTCTCGGTATTGTTGCAACAACCGTGGTAAGCCGCCATTTGTCGGACAGTTACCGGCTTGGAAGCATCAACGCGGACAAAATAAGACGAGAAAACCTCATCTTGCATCGGCGTTGTATGATTATTATTGCTCAAAATAAATCCGGTTTTTGAAGTCAAACCACAACCTTCAATCATTTCTTGAGCATTGGGTTCATTATCGCCCTCAAATTTGAATTGATACAAACCGTGTAAATTCAATACTTTTACCGGGCTGGTATCATCATTGGATAAAAGCGTGAGTTTTTCGTGGAATATTTTTACACGGTCGGGGTATAAACGTGCCGTAAAGATGACGGTTATGTCAATATACGAGTTTTGTGGTACTACCAATGGCAGTAAATTGGCTAAAGGAGTGCGCCCGTTGCCCGTGCCGATACTGGTATTATTTACTTTGTCCAAACGGAAATTGACATTATCCGAAAATACCAAATCATTGATAACCAAAGGGCTAATGCCTCGATTATACAAGCGAATGACATTGGCATCGTGGTTATAATTGGTATTGTTGGGAAAGTCATAATTAGGACCTTTCAATTCCCGATTGTCCAAACTATACTGGACAAATGAAAAAGCGTAATTATGATTATCAGGAAATTTATACGTATTTTCTACAACCAATTTAGCATTACTGAAACTGGCATTTACTACTTGGAAAGCATAATGCGGCGTAGTAGTTTGGTTGTTATTGCCATCAATGGCTTTGATGCTCAAAGTATAATTACCCGGAGCTTCAAACAATAAATTGCCTACATAAGGCTGATATGCGCCATTGTTGAGGCTATATTCTAAAGTAGTGATTCCTGAGCCTTCTTGGTCATTAGCTAATGCCTTGATTGTCAATGGGTTGCGATATACACCCGGACTTTGCAAAACACCGTCATATTGTAAAGTAACGGTTGTAGCAATGTTGTCGTTTGCCGGTAATAATCTTTCAATCCATACATAATTGATTTTAGTATTGATACCACCGTAGGCATCTAGCGTGAGTTTGCCGTCAAGTACTTGCACAATGGCTTCACCTTCCAAAAAACCACCCACGTTAGGAGTAGCTTGGTCATACCTTACTACTTGCTTGCCTTCGGCACTCACAATGTGCAAACTGTTAAAAGATTGAATATCACCTACACTTACTTTGATATAATACCAGCCATTGGCAAGAGCCATTTCCCAGTTAGCTTCTACTCCAGTCATTTGCATATGGTTAAAACTACGGAGTTCTAATGAAGTAGAAGGATACGTAGTAGCTGAACGCACCCGCGCTTGGGCAGTATTGTTGAATGGTGCGCCGGTTACGGCACTTATCCAACCAAAAGTGCGTCCGCTTCCTCGGCTACCATACGCATCACCAGCATCTCGAATATAAGTAGCGGGTGGGGTTGCCGAGCCTTGAAAATTAATTTTAAAATCCCAAGTACTTACAACCGGCATTACTGGTGTAACAGTTAAATTAACCTCTAAAGTGCTGTTGGTGAAACCATTAGCACCAGCAGTTACAAATGTTTTATAATTTCCGGCAGGCAAACCTCCGGCATTGATATTAAACAACAAATTTCCGGCTTGCGGATTACTAGGCAAAGAAACCCAGTTACCGCCATTAGCTACTGATAAATTGATATTAGGTGTGGCTCCACCGGCATCTAAATTGGCGGATTGTCCGGCTACAGTTCCGCCTTGCGCGACTGTAAAATTTAAAACCGTAGGATTAAAAGTTAGGTTTTGCGGAGGTACATTCAATTGAACTTGCAAAGTTGCGCTTTGATAACCGTTCAAAGCCGCCGTAATAATTGCCGAATAATCTCCGGCACTCAAGCCAGTGGCATCTGCCGTAAAAGTAATTTGCGAAGTACTCAGATTGTGAGTAACTGTCCCATCTAAAAGATTGCCATTCAATTTTAACCAAGTAGGCACGTTGCCATTGCTATTTGCCGAAAGGCTAACTGTAGGCGTAGTTTCATCATTGACGGTAAGATTGGTATTGAAGTTTTGACTGCTATTGCTATTCAGGGTCAAGTTTTGGGTAGTAGGGCTAAACGCCAAAACGCCCGGCACAACTGCCGCGCTGAAATAATCAAAAGTAGCGTCAAAAGAAGCTGTACCATTGCGATAACTACCATAAATTCCACCAAAAAATACACCATTAATCCCACTTCCCAAGCTCACGCCGGTATAATTGAAGGTAAATTCCCCAAAAAAGACCTCAGCATTGTTACCCACTTGATAGTAGGCTTTGGCTTTGGGAGTGGCAAGTTTGTGATTGATGCGAAGCTTGAGTTTCACCGTTGAGGTATTGACTCCACTGATGGTATTGCTCTGAATCAAATCAGCAGTACCGGAAGCTCCGCCGGTTTCGCGGCGAAACTCCAGTCTATTATTATTGATTAAATGAAATTTGATAAAGTTATTATTATCAATTCCATACCACAATCCGGCTTGTTGTCCACTGGTGCCGGTGGTAAAATTGATAAGGGCAGTTTCTAAAACAATTTCTTGATTGGCTGGCTGAAAACCAACTCCCAAAGTATTGATTTGATTGTTGAGGGCTAAGTTGGCAATCCCTTTGTTGGTAGTAAGCACCAAATTGCCACCGGTGAGGTTAATTTTGGAAGGCTCGTAGCCCGGGTAGGCACTCGAGAACACCGGCATATCATCTGCCAAGCGACTCGCGGCGGTGGGGGCTTGTACCATCGTAAAACCGGTGCCGGTGTTGGCGGCACTCAGAATTCCACCCTGCGAACCATTGAAGGTCAAGTTGAGGGGCAAGCTCGGTACTACGCTGCTACAAGCTACATTGGGGCTTATGTTGGAGCATTGTGCCGCCAAATGCTGATAAAAACTCGGCAATAAAGCCAAGAGTACCAGCCAACTGGCGAGAAAACTCAGTTTCTTCCAATTGTTTTGTAAAGCAAATAAAAGTTGGTTCATAATCAAGTAATTCTTAATAGACACTGTTTGGAATGCTTTTTTATTTTTTGAATAAATTGTTTTATGGGGTGTCAATTTAATTTGGAAAAAGGACAAAATTTTATTTTTATGTAGAGAAATAATCCTTTGTAGTTTGTTTGAAACTATATTAATCGAATCTTATACCAAACACATAAAGTATTGATTATCAATAGATTAACTAATTGGTAAAATCTTAATATATTCCATTTTTGGGAATCAAATCCAAAAAAAAGAAGCGATGGGGAAAATGACTAGCCAATGCTAGGTGAGGCTGCTTCAGGGCTGGATATAGCTTGATGAAATTTATCAATGCAGCATCAAAAACGACTTTTTCGGCAAAAATTGCTTTTCAACCTCGAGATGTTTTAAACTTTGCCGTAATTCGGATAAGAAGCCGATTTTGAATTGTCCAAATAAAAAAAACCAAATTATTTCGAGCTATTATGCAAAAAATCTCAAAAAAACATTTTTATTAAACAATTATTTTATTGCTTGTTATTAATAATTATAAATTCTTTCTATTTTCCAAATTCAATTTTAGCCAAGCAATCTTTTCTAATTTCTGCCAAAACTTATCAAACCTTTGGAGAGGGCGAAAATGAGGCATTTGCAAATGGACAAACAATTTTGCTTATTTGCGTATAGAATGGGATAAAATAAGATAATTTATATTTAAAATTGATTTAATCACATTATTGGATTTGCGAATTTTCAAATTTATTTCATAACTAATTGATTATCAATTATTTACAAAAAATAATAAATTTCGAACTTCGGCAAAGTGTCAAACTTTGCCGATTTGTATATTTGATTTTTATTTTATAACTAATTGATTATCAATTATTTACAAAAAATAATAAGTTTTGGAACTTCGGCAAAGTGTCAAACTTTGCCGAAGTTATAAGGTCGGTTTTTATTTCATAATTAACTGATTATTAGCTATTTAACTCATAACTCTGAACTCATAACTCGATATATATGTCAATGAAAATATATACCAAAACCGGCGACCAAGGGCAGACCTCGCTCATTGGCGGTACTAGGGTCTCGAAAGCAAATTTGCGGATTGAAGCCTATGGTACAGTTGATGAGCTGAACTCTTATATTGGGTTGGTAAAAGACCAAGCCGTAAATGCTGCAAAAGCCGATTTTTTGCAAGAAATTCAGGATAGATTGTTTACCATTGGTTCGTCGTTGGCGGCTGACCCCGAAAAGTCAAAAATGAAAATTCCCGATTTGTTGGCAAGCGATATTGAAGTGTTGGAAAAAGCCATAGATGAAATGAATGAGGTGATTCCTGAGCTAAAGAATTTTATTTTGCCCGGCGGGCATCCGGCGATTTCTTTTGGGCATCTGGCGCGTTGTGTGTGCCGGCGTGCTGAACGAAATGTAATTGCTTTGCGCGAAAATGAGTTTGTAGCCGACTTAGTAATTCAATACCTCAATCGATTGTCAGATTATTTGTTTACTTTGTGTCGAATGATGCACTACGAACTCAATGTCGAGGAAATAGCTTGGAAAGCCCGAATGTAAAATTTTTTGGCTCTATCGTTAATTTGGTTAATTCATAGTAATTCTTCAAGATCATTTAAACCCTTAGGGTTTTAAAAACCCTTAGGGTTTGGCCTCAATCCCCAAATTAACGATTGAACCAATTTTTTAATATAAATAACTGATAATCAATAACTTACAAATATCATCACTTAATTTGAAAATATAATTTATCAAGAATATGATCGCAACTTTGGATATAAAAATTCAGAAAACCACCCAATCTCGCTTGAGTTCGGTTGATTTTAACAATTTGCAATTTGGCAAAATATTTTCCGACCATATGTTTGTGGCTGACTTTAGCGAGGGTGAATGGCGCAATTTGGCAGTGGTGCCTTATGCCAATTTATCGCTGAGTCCGGCATTGTCGGCATTGCATTATGGGCAAGCAATTTTTGAAGGTTTGAAGGCATATTTGTCTGATAATCAGGAAGTTATATCTTTTCGTCCTTTGGAAAATTTGGCGCGAATGAACAAGTCGGCGGTGCGAATGTGTATGCCCGAATTGCCCGAAGAAATTTTTGCCGAAGGCTTAAGTCAATTGTTACAACTTGACAAGGCTTGGGTGCCGAGCCAAGAAGGGTCATCTTTGTATATTCGCCCTTTGATGTTTGCGACTGACGAAGGGGTAGGTTTGCGCCCTTCCGAAACCTATAAATTTATCATTATGACCTCGCCCGTAGGTGCGTATTACCCGCATCCGGTACGTGTAAAGGTCGAGACTCACTACACCCGCGCCGCCGAAGGTGGAGTAGGTTTAGCCAAAAATGCCGGAAACTACGGCGGTTCAATGTATCCGGCAAAACTCGCCCAAGAGCAAGGCTATGACCAACTGATATGGACCGATGCCAAAGACCACCAATTTGTAGAAGAAGCCGGAACGATGAATTTGATGTTTAAAATAAGCGGCACTTTGCTCACTGCCCCAACCGGTGATACGATTTTAGATGGGGTAACTCGCAAAAGCATCATTCAAATTGCCCGCGATATGGGTGTGTCGGTAGAAGAACGCCGCATTGCAATCTCCGAAATGATTGCCGCAATTCACAATGGTACGCTTGAAGAAGCCTTTGGTGCCGGAACTGCCGCCACAGTTGCGCCGATTTGCGCCATTGCTTACGAAGGTACTGATTACGAACTTGCCCCGCTTACCGACGAGAGTTTTGCGTTTCGAGCCAAAAAATACCTTACGGATTTGTGCAAGGGCAAAGTAGCCGACCGCCACAATTGGTTGTTGAAACTTGCCTAGTTAGTTACCACGCTAATTTTTTTAGCAAAGGTTAGCCAAGCAGAGGCTTGGCTAACCTTTTTTTATAACTTATTGACCCATAGATTGTTGTATCATTATGCTTTATTCGAAAAAGCCATTTAGTTTGTCAAAAATATGCGATTTTTTATTTTGATTTTTATAAGTTTTTTCAAATGGAAATGGGTGGTATTGTTTCTGAATACTTCAATATTATTTGCCCAGAATCCAAGCGAGCAAAAAGCATCGATTGCCGATTCATTAGAAAATAGGCTTCCCAGCATTGCCGACTTGGTCAAGAAAAATGGCGGCTTGCGTTTTTTGGCTTTGGAAAAACGCGGGGCTATCAAACGGATTCGTTATTTTGCGGGCGATGAAATTGAATTTAAAGTCAAAAATGACCCTTTTTTGTATCGCCCAATCATTCAATCGGTTTTGGATAGTGCTTTGCTTATCAATGGTGTAAAAGTCGACTTCAAAGACATCAGCACCATAAAAGTATATAAAGACAAGCCTTTTCTGCGCTTGTTGAGCAATTTTGCTTTTTATGGCAGTGTGGGTTATTTGTTGATTGATTTGGTCAATAATTCATTTACTTTTTATCGCGGAACGCTCATTACCAGCGCGGCTTTTGCCGTACCCGGACTTAGTTTCGCGCTTATTTTGAAGCCGCGTATGCTGCGGCTCAATCGTCATCGTTACCTCAAAAGTTTGCAGATGTATTGAGTTTTTGCGTAGTTACAAAACGTCTGGATATGCTAGGCATTGAAAAATATTTTTGAACTATAAGATTCTACGCACTATTTTGTTTAAATTTGTAAATTGTAATTTCAATAAATTATCAAATCGGTGAAGTTTTGTAGTCAGTGTGGAAGTGGGGAAATCAGCCTCCAAACCCCCGAAGGCGATAATCGGCTCAGATATGTATGCCCGGATTGTCAGACCGTTCATTATCAAAATCCCAAAATAATCGTGGGTTGCTTGCCGCTTTATGAAAATAAAGTGATGCTTTGTAAGCGAGCCATAGAGCCGCGAGCCGGTTTTTGGAATTTTCCGGCGGGTTTTATGGAAAATGGCGAAACCGTAGAAGAAGGTGCCAAACGCGAAACTTGGGAAGAAGCCGGTGCCAAAGTTGAGATCATTCGCCTCCACACTATTTATAATATTTTGCATATCAATCAAGTTTATTTGGTATTTTTGGCAAAATTGCAAAGTTTGAATTGGCAATTGGGACACGAAACTTTGGCGGCTCAATTGTTTGAAGAGTCCGAAATTCCTTGGCAGGATTTGGCATTTCCTTCCAATTATTTCACTTTAAAAAAATACTTTGCCGACCAACAATTTGGTGGAGTGCATATTGGGGGACTGAAGGATTGAGGGATTGAAGGATTGAGGGATTGAAGGATTGAAGGATTTGATAATTGACTGACCCTTGTGATTTTATGATAAATGACTCAACGATTAAATGAATTATAACCAATGACTTCCTAACCAATGAGCCATAAAACTTAAATAACTAGCATTTTTTTCGCAACAAAAAAAAGATAATGTAAACAATATTTTTTAGTAACATATTGACGTGTCCGCCTCTGGTGGATTTTCAGGTAATTAAAAAATTATTCATTCTACATTATTCACTATTCATTATTTAATTTTGTATCATTTTTGTTAAATCCCAAAAATCAATTTATTACTGTTTTTGCAACTCTACTACCGCATATCGTTTTTGTTAAGTTTTATACTTCTCCAGACTTGGGGTTTGGCTTGGGCGCAAACCGCAAAAGGAGTTTTCGATTTGCGCAATTGGGATTTTGCCAAGCAAGGTACAGTTCAGCTCGATACGGAGTGGGAGTTTTATTATCAGGGTTTTTTGATGGGGTGGCAGTTTGATACCTTGAGCCGCAAGACTTATTTGGCAGTACCTTCGGCTAGTTGGAGCGATGGACAATGGCGAGGCAAGCCAATTTCGGGCTTTGGTTATGCAACTTATCGACTCAAAGTATATCTCCCGCCAAAACACGATAAACTGTTGGGTATCAGGTGTTTAGACCAATCGACGGCTTATCAAATTTTTATTAACAAAGACTTGGTTTACCAAGTAGGTAAAATCGGAACGCTCAAAAAATCGATGATTCCCAGCCCCGAAGTGGGTATTTTTTACTTTGAACCCAAATCCGATTCGTTGGATATTGTGATACAAATCTCCAATTTTTATCATCGCAAAGGCGGTTTGTGGAATAGTATTCAATTGGGAACTTTCTCGCAAATTCGCCAAACCCGCGAGTACTCAGTGGCTATTACAGTTTTTTTGAGTGGTAGCCTTATTTTGATGGCTATTTACCATTTGGTGTTGTTTTTATATCGCCGCCAAGAGCCATCGGTGCTTTACTTTTCGATTTTGTGTTTGATAGTGCCAATTCGCTTGTTGTTTACCAACGAAAATTATATTTTGGATTTGTTTCCCAATATGCCGTGGTTATTCAAATATCGAATAGAATATATTTCGTTTTTCTTGATTCCGGCGTTTATATTTTCCTTTTTACATTCAATTTTTCCCTACGAAATCCCCAAATCCATTACCCGAGGTATTCAGATTATTTGTTGGGCAGTAGTTTTGATTACCCTAATTACGGAAGCCGATATATTTGCCTATTCTATCTTTATTTTTCATCCTATGGCATTTTTTGCCATCATAGTTATTTTTTATGGGCTGATTTGGGCAATTATTCGCAAGCGCGAAGGGGCAAAAACCTTTGCGGTGGGTTCGTTTTTTTTGGCAATCAGCACCATCAATGATGTTTTGCATGCCTCGGCGTATGTCAATACTGCTTATTTGATACCGGTGGGTTTTTTTATATTTTTCTTTTCGCAAGCGGTTTTGATAGCCTCAAGATTTTCCAAAGCCTTTGTCCAAGTTGCCACCTTGAAAGACCGACTGAGCCTGTCCAATCAAAGTCTTGAGCAAAATGTCCACGAGCGAACTCGCCAATTGCAAGAAGCCAATGAAGAACTGTCTTCACGTCAAGAAAAATTGAATGAAACCGTTACTTCGCTCAACAATGCGCTAAATACCGTCAATACACAAAAAAAAGAACTCGAGGAAATTCACAAAGACCTGACCGCCAGCGTAGATGCCGCCAAAAAAATCCAAGAGGCTACCCTACCCCGCCTCCGCGATATTCAAAAAGCTTTGCCTGATTCATTTATTTTGTTTCGCCCCAAAGACGTGGTTTCGGGTGATTTTTATTGGTTTTCGCAAATTGATTATACCACAATTATCATTGCCGCCGATTGCACCGGACACGGAATACCAGGGGCTTTTATGAGCTTAATAGGCAATGATTTGCTCGATGAAATTATTGATATTCGCAACATTGTTACCCCAAGTGAGATTTTGAATGAATTGCGCTCCGGCATCAAAAAAGTACTACGACAAGAAGAAACCAATGGGCAAGATGGTATGGATATAGCTGTATGTGCCATCACCCGCAAGCCTTATGAAACAACTATTCTTGAGTATGCTGGCTCATACAATCCTTTGATTTATGTCCAGAACAATGAATTAAACCACATCAAAGCCGATAAATTGATTGTTGGAGGCTTCAAAAACTACGTTGACCAGCCGGAAGGCTTTCACAACCATACTATCATCGTAGATTCGCCGATTAGCTTTTATATTTTTTCCGATGGATTTCAAGATCAGTTTGGTGGTGAGCGTAAAAAGAAATTTATGGCAAGTCGCTTCCACGATACGCTCTTTTCTATGCACCACCTTCCGGCAAATGAGCAGAAAATAGCTCTTGAACAAACCCTTGATGCTTGGATGCAAGCCAGCCATCAATCGCAAATTGATGATATTTTGGTTATCGGGGTCAAAATATGAATCAAATTACTTCAACCCTCAAAAAACTATTTCACGACCCAAAAGCTAATTCTTGCCTTTTTCAAGCCCCATAGATTTGCCTTCTTTCTACACACAACTCATTATATTTCCAAAGTATTTTAAAATTTATAACTAATTGATAATCAAATGATTGTGAAAAAATATCTTTTCCAATCCGCATAATTTAAGGATACTGAATGTGGCTCTTTCTCACCCATTAAACCCAACCATTCAAATAAAAAAATCCAAACAAAATTTGCTTTTATAAATAATATTCATACTTTTGTACGAAAGTCAAATAATGAATGACAGTCAGTAAATTTAAAATACGTCCAAACTCTAAGCCTAATCACAGGCTAAACCCTTGTAAATCAATGAGTTTATTCAATTCTTTGCCTCTCCTTCTGCTTCCGAGTAGTTGGGTTTAGGAAGGAATTGCCTACATAAAAACAAAAACGCAAAGCCTTCCCCAACGTGGAAGGTTTTTTTGTATCATAGCATCTCTAAAAATTAAATTTTATATACAAATACTTGATAATCAAGGCTTTAGCTTTGATTATCAGGTTTTTTTCAAAAGAACCTAAAAATTAATTAAATTTAGATTGGTAATGAGTTTCAGCAAATAGCATTAAACACTCATAATTATATTCATAACTCATTGATTATCAATAAGTTATGAAAAACTCAAAACTAATCGCTCATAACCCAAAAAAGTATGATGGCAAATAAACCAAAAACCTTGTTTGATAAAATTTGGGACAAGCACGTGGTCAAGTCGCAAGTTGGTTATCCTGATGTGATTTTTATTGACCGCCATTTTATTCACGAAGTTACCAGCCCCCAAGCCTTTGACGGCTTACGCAAACGAGGAATCCAAGTCTTTAACCGCCAACGAACCACCGCCACCGCCGACCACAACGTACCCACCAAAGACCAGCACCTACCTATCAAAGAAGCCCTTTCGCGCCACCAAGTCGAAACTTTACGCAAAAACTGCCAAGAATTTGGCTTAGAATTGTATGATTTGGGACACCCTTTTCAGGGAATTGTGCATATCATTGGACCCGAATTGGGCTTGACTTTGCCCGGAATGACCATCGTTTGTGGCGATTCGCATACTTCTACGCACGGCGCATTTGGCAACATTGCTTTTGGCATTGGCACCAGTGAGGTGGAGCAGGTTTTGGCTACCCAATGTATTTTGCAATACAAACCCAAACGAATGAAAATCGAAATCAATGGCAAATTGGGCAAAGGCGTGGTTTCTAAAGACATTATTTTATATATCATTTCCAAAATTTCGGCAAGTGGAGCTACCGGCTATTTTGTGGAATATGCCGGAGATACCATTCGCAACCTCTCGATGGAAGCGCGTATGACGATTTGCAACATGAGCATCGAGATGGGCGCGCGCGGTGGTTTGATTGCCCCCGATGAAACAACTTTTGCGTATATCAAAGGGCGCAAATTTGCCCCGCAAGGAGCTGATTTTGAGCGACTTGTCGAAGAATGGAAAGCTTTGAAAACCGATGAAGATGCTGAATTTGACCGAGTTTTGACTTTTCAAGCCGAAGACATTGCCCCAATGATTACCTACGGAACCAACCCGGGAATGGGCATCAAAATTACCGACCGAATCCCCACTCAAGCCGAATTGCAAGATATTTCGGAGCAAAATTCATTGACCAAATCCCTAGCTTATATGGGTTTGGAAGCCGGTTTGCCATTGTTGGGCAAAGCCATTGATTATGTGTTTATTGGCTCGTGTACCAATGCGCGAATTGAGGATTTGCGCCTCGTAGCCGATTTTGTCAAAGGCAAACAAAAAGCCGAAAATGTAGAGGTTTGGGTCATTCCGGGCAGTAAACAAGTGGAAAAACAGGCAATTGCCGAAGGTTTGGATAAAATATTTGCCGAAGCGGGTTTTGAATTGCGTAGCCCGGGCTGTTCGGCTTGTTTGGGAATGAACGAAGACAAAGTTCCGGCTGGAAAGTACTGTGTATCCACCTCTAATCGCAATTTTGAAGGACGGCAAGGTCCACAATCGCGTACTTTTTTGGCAAGTCCGCTTACGGCGGCGGTGGCGGCGATTACCGGCAAAGTGGGAGATGTGCGGGAGTTTATTTAGAAGCCCCCGGGGGGGGATTTTTAAAATTTGGTGATTTTATAGATTGTGTAAGTTACTGATTATCAATTAGTTGTAAAAATTAAAATTCAAAATGGCAAAAGATAAATTTGTAATCTTAAAAAGTTCGGCAGTTCCCTTGCCGATTGAAAATGTAGATACCGACCAAATCATTCCGGCAAGGTTCTTAAAAGCCACTACGCGCGAAGGTTTTGGCGAAAACTTATTCCGTGATTGGCGATATACGCCTGATAATCAGCCCAAAGATTTTGTTTTGAATAATTCAACGTATAGTGGCAAAATTTTAGTGGCAGGCAAAAATTTTGGTTGTGGCAGTAGCCGTGAACACGCGGCTTGGGCATTGCACGATTTTGGTTTCAAAGTAGTAGTTTCCAGCTTTTTTGCCGATATTTTTAAAGGGAATGCCTTGAATAACAGCGTGTTACCGGTAGTGGTTTCCGAAAGTTTTTTACAAACTATTTTTACAGAAATTGAAAAAAATCCCCAAACCGAAATCACAGTAGATATTGAAAATCAGACCATTAGCCTGGCCAACGGACAATCCGAAACTTTTGAAATCAATGCCTACAAAAAAACTTGCTTGATGAATGGCTATGATGATATTGATTATTTATTGAGTTTGAATGAGGAGATTAGGGCATTTGATTTGGTTAATTCTTAATTACAAAGCACACAAAAAACCTTTGAGAACTTTGTGGTAAGATAGTTTAACCACAAAGCACACAAAGAAAATACACACAAGGCGTACAAAGAACTTAGTGAACTTTGTGCAAACCTTTGAGAACTTTGTGGTAAGATAGTTTAACCACAAAGAACCCCAAGAAAATACACACAAAGCACACAAAGAGCTTAGTGAACTTTGTGCAAACCTTTGAGAACTTTGTGGTAAAAAAATGCTTTTAACCACAAAGAACCCCAAGAAAATACACACAAAGCGTACAAAGAACTTAGTGAACTTTGTGCAAACCTTTGAGAACTTTGTGGTAATCAATTTAACCACAAAGAACCCCAAGAAAATATACACAAGGCGCACAAAGAACTTAGTGAACTTTGTGTAAACCTTTGAGAACTTTGTGGTAAGATAGTTTAACCACAAAGAACCCCAAGAAAATATACACAAAGCGCACTAAGTTACAATGTCAATTTTAAGATTTGCAAGAAAATGACAGAAAATGAAATATCTCACAAAGTAATTGGATTAGCCTTACAAGTTCATTCTACATTGGGACCGGGATTATTAGAAAATGCTTACAAGGAATGTCTTTTTTATAAAATCAAAAAAGATGGATTATTGGTAGAAAAAGAAAAACCAATGCCTTTGATTTTTGAAGAGGTTAAATTAGAGTGTGGCTATCGAATAGATTTATTGGTTGAAAATAAGCTAGTTATAGAATTAAAATCGGTTGAAATGATTAGTGATGTTCATATTGCTCAGACTTTGACTTATATGAAATTAGGCAAGTTCAAATTAGGACTTTTAATCAATTTTAATGTTGCTCAACTAAAAAATGGAATTAAACGCTTAATACTTTGAGAACTTTGTGGTAATTAATTTAACCACAAAGAACCCCAAGAACTTAGTGAACTTTGTGCAAACCTTTGAGAACTTTGTGGTAATCAATTTAACCACAAAGAACCCCAAGAAAATACACACAAAGCACACAAAGAGCTTAGTGAACTTTGTGCAAACCTTTGAGAACTTTGTGGTAATTAATTTAACCACAAAGAACCCCAAGAACTTAGTGAACTTTGTGCAAACCTTTGAGAACTTTGTGGTAAGATAGTTTTAACCACAAAGCACACCAAGAAAATACACACAAAGCGCACAAAGAATTTTGAGAACTTTGTGGTAATCAATTTAACCACAAAGAACCCCAAGAAAATACACGCAAAGCACACAAAAAAGCCTTTGAGTTCTTTGTGCAAACCTTTGAGAACTTTGTGGTTAAAAAGTTCGCAAATTAAGAAAATGATAAATGAATTTAAGAAATGAATAAATCTTATAAAATAACTATCCTCCCCGGCGACGGCATTGGCAAAGAAGTAACTCAAGAAGGGCAAAAAGTTTTGCAAAAAATTGCCCAATTGTATAAGCACGAGTTTCAATTTGCCAAAGCCATTATTGGCCATACCGCTATTGAACAAACGGGTAATCCATTGCCAGAGGAAACATTGAAACAATTGAAAAAATCGGATGCTATTTTGTTTGGTGCGGTGGGGCATCCCAAATATGACAATGACCCCAATGCCAAAGTTCGCCCCGAACAAGGCTTGCTCAAGATGCGAAAAGAATTGGGTTTGTATGCCAATTTGCGCCCCATTAAATTATTTGATGAATTGTTAGGAGCTTCGAGTATCAAGCCGGAAGTATTGAAGGGTTCGGATATTTTGTTTTTTCGGGAGCTGACCGGCGATGTCTATTTTGGCGAACGCGGGCGGCGAGATGAAGGCGCAACAGCCTTTGATACAATGATTTATAGCCGTTACGAGGTAGAACGCATTGCTCGCAAAGCCTTTGTGGCGGCGCAAGGCAGACGCAAAAAACTAATGTCGGTCGATAAAGCGAATGTATTAGAATCTAGCCGTTTATGGCGCGAAACTGTGCAAGAAATAGCCAAAGAATTTCCCGAAGTAGAAGTAGAACATACATTTGTTGATTCGGCGGCGATGCTTTTAATCAAAAATCCTCGTCATTTTGATGTCGTTTTGACGGGTAATTTGTTTGGGGATATTCTTACTGATGAGGCTTCGCAAATTGCCGGCTCGATGGGAATGTTGGCTTCGGCTTCGGTAGGCGATACGGTAGGTTTGTATGAGCCGATTCACGGTTCGGCGCACGATATTACTGGTAAAGGAATTGCCAATCCCTTGGCTTCAATTTTGTCGGCGGCTTTGTTGTTGGATATTTCATTTAACCTAAAAAAAGAGTCGCAAAGTGTCATACAGGCGGTAGAACGAACTTTACAAGCCGGATTTCGCACTGTAGATATTGCCGACAGCAAGACTTCTCAAGCAATGATTTTGAATACTGAGGCGATGGGTAATAAAGTACTAGAGTATTTAGCTATTATAAATTGAAAAAATTAGGTAATTAAAAATTTCGTTTGAATATCTTTTGATTATCAATGAAATAGTTATCTAAAAAAATATAAAATTAAGTTACTTAAATTGAATAAATAAGTAAAAAAATAAATGTTTTTTGTAGTTGGATAAATGTTTTTTATGGTTGGATAAGTGTTTTTTGTAGTTGGATAAATGTTTTTTGTGATTGAATAAATGTTTTCTGTGATTGAATAAATGTTTTTTAATCAAATATTTTAAAAATATAAGTAAAATTAAAAGTTATTTATCATTGAATCAATGAAAGTTTAGTTTTAAAATAACTAATAAGCACTTAAACAATATTTATTTATTCGCGCACCCGATAGAAGCCGTATGGAGGAGACCCTGCATCGGCAGGCTTAAGCTGTAGGGTTAAATGATAAACTTGCCTGCCGGTGCGGAGGCTCCTGCTCTGCCAATAGCGGGGATTTTGCGCCCAAACAATTTTTAAACTATTGACAAGTATTTTGATAAGTTATTAAATATACGCCAGTTGATAATGATTTTTAAATAGTCAAACGATAAATATTAAACGAATTAAAATAAATAAAAACACTCTAAAAGTTAAGATTTTATGAGCCAAAAAATTCAAATCTTTGATACTACTTTACGTGATGGTGAGCAAGTACCGGGTTGTCAGTTGAGTACCGAGGAAAAAGTAATCATTGCTCGTGAATTGGAAAAATTGGGCGTGGATATTATTGAAGCGGGTTTTCCTATCTCAAGCCCGGGCGATTTTAGGTCGGTAGTTGAGATATCAAAATCTGTTACCGAACCAATCATTTGTGCTTTGTCAAGAGTAAAAATTCCTGATATTGAAAATGCTGCTGAGTCTATCAAATACGCCAAACGTCAACGGATTCACTTGGGTGTGGGTTCATCGGATATTCATATCAAGCACAAATTCAATAGTTCACGCGAGGAAATTTTGGAAATGGCGGTTTCGGCGGTCAAATTTGCCAAAACTAAGGTCGAGGATATTGAGTTTTATGCTGAAGATGCCGGACGCGCCGACTTGGCTTTTTTGGCAAAAATGGTGGAAGCCGTTATCAAAGCCGGTGCCACAGTCGTAAATATCCCTGATACTACGGGTTATTGCTTGCCCGATGAGTACGGCAAACGAATCAATTATATTTTTGAACACGTAAGCAACATTCACCAAGCTACTATTTCGGTGCATTGTCATAATGACTTGGGTTTGGCTACCGCAAACTCATTGGCGGGGATTCGCAACGGCGCACGCCAAGTTGAGGTTACGATGAATGGCATTGGCGAGCGGGCGGGCAATACTTCGTTGGAAGAAATTGCCATGGTTTTGAAAACGCATAGTTATTTGGGCTATCATACTGATATTGATACCCGCCATATTTATAATGTGAGCAAATTGGTATCAGGTATGATGAAAATGCCGGTGCAGGCAAATAAGGCAATTGTGGGCAAAAATGCGTTTTCTCATTCTTCGGGTATTCACCAAGACGGATTTTTGAAACACGCCGAAAATTATGAAATCATCAATCCAAATGAGGTCGGTATTCCATCTTCTTTGATTATCTTGACAGCGCGCAGTGGCAGACACGCTTTGCGCCATCGCTTAGAGTTGTTGGGTTATCAATTTGAAAAATCGGAAATTGACGAATTGTACCAAAAATTCCTTTTAATGGCTGATGAGCGCAAACAAATCGAAGATGCTGATTTGATTGAATTGGTGGGGTATTTTACAACAGTAGGGGTGAAGTGATTGGGGAATTTAGAAATTTTATTTATAACTAATTGATAATCAATTAGTTATGATTTTTTAGCAAAAAACAAAGAAGCCGATTCAATGGATTTTGAATGGGCTTTTTTGGAATTAATTTTTATTCTTGAATTCCAAAACAAAATGCAAATTTGATTTTAGATTTTCTCCCTATTGTAATCTTTGATGTTATAACTATTTCTAACAATGAATAAAATTGAAGAATTATTGTTAATGGCAAAACAAGCTGAAAATGAAGCGGAAATTGAACAGTTCTGTGAAGTTTTGGCGCAATTGGAGGAACATAAATTTGAACAATTTTTTGTGGCTTGGGATGCCGAAAGTGAAAAAATTCGCGATGAGGCTTACGAATTGATTAAAAACTTCAAAATTTCTCAAAATCTTGATTAATTGAAATTTATCAGTTAATTGACAAACTCATAAATAACCTAATCATTTGATAATCAATTAGTTATGATATTTTAATAAAAAACCAAAAAGCCGATTCAATGGATTTTGAATGGGCTTTTTTTCAGCTAAATTTGTGGTAGGCTGGATTTTTGTGTATTTTAGAACAAATTATTGTTGAATATGCAAACAACGCTCGAGAAAATATATACGGTCGAAGAATATTTCGAATTGGAAAAAACCGCCCAAGAACGCCACGAATTTGTCAATGGAGAACTTATTTTTATGCCCGGAGAATCAAAAATTGCCAACGAAATTAATATCAATTGTACAGTTGCCTTACGTCAAGCCTTAAAAGGAAAAGGGTTTAATATTTATGTTCAAGATGTGCGCCTGATTGTAAAACTAAATAAAATCTATCGTTATCCCGACTTGGTAGTTGCGCCTGTGTCAGATACGGCGGATACGCACGCGGTTACGCAACCAACTTTGATTATTGAAGTACTGTCAGAAAGCACGCAAAACACCGACCAAAACAAAAAACTGCAAGAATATACCGCCTTGCCATCTAACCAATACTATATTTTGATTTCACAAACCGAGTATTTGGTACAAGTGTATCGGCGCGAGGGGCAAAATTGGTTATTCAACTATTATACGCAATTGACCGAAACGATTGACTTGGCTTTTTTTCCGGCAAAGTTGAGTTTGAGCGATATTTATGAAAACATTGATTTGAAAGTCAGTGAAAATAAATAAAATTGTAACTCATTGCTAATCAGTTAGTTATAATATTTTAATAAAAAACCAAAAAGCCGATTCAATGGATTTTGAATGGGCTTTTTGGTTTTGGAGGACTTAGGCAAATTTTCAAAAATTTTCAGGCAAAAAGGGCATTTGTCTTTAATAAATCAAAAAATCATAAACCCCTGATAATCAGATGTTTATGGCTTCTTGAATGATTTGCATATTTTTGGCTGGTTATAAAAAAAACTCGCCCTTAAGATAAAAGCGAGCTTTCTGTTTATAACGACATGATTTGCTAAAATATAGATTGATTTCTGGACAGTCAATATTCTAAATTTCCATTTCAAGTTGATTAAGAATATTGGAATTAATGTATTATACGTATGTTGGTAAAAAAGTTGCACTTTTTTTAAATTTTTTTCAAAAAAAACTGGGTTTTATGCAAGTTTGCTTAAACTTGAAAATGTTTTAAAAATAAATTGAACCAATTAATTTATAAGCAATTGAAAACCAATGTATTACACTAGCAATGTAGCTCACTTGATTATTTACGCATTATTGAGCAACGCAGCCCGGTATCTAAATTTTAAAAATAACAAGCCTAGTCTATCACCAACTTTTGGGCAAATATTGTATGGGTTTTGGGCGATGATTCACTTGGGTTGTCAAGCCCAAGATACTCGATCATTGCCCCAAAATGACTCACTGCGAGCCGTTTATCAACAAAAATTTGCTAAATATTTGCCCCAAGAAGCCGCCGTAAAAAACTTTGTGGCGATTTCGGATACCGGAATAGCCATCTATACCTCAGCTACTGCCCGCCAAACCAATCAATGGGAATATAGCCTAAGCTGGCAGCAAGTTGAGCAGTTGAAAAAAATGCTAAAACAAAGGCATTTCCCCCTGAAAAAGGCTTATGAAAACGGTAATTTACTTCAAATTTTACAAGATTCGATAAAAGAATCGCGTCCCCAGCCTTCGGTTGCTTCACCTGCCCAGCCCTTGCGTGGTTGGCGCATTGCGCTCGACCCCGGGCATTTTGGCGGCAATATGACTACCGCCAAAATAGAAGGCAAATACATTGAAATGAACTTGCCCAAAGGTGTGAAAATCAGTTTTTTTGAATCGGAACTGGCTTGGTACACGGCGCGTATTTTACAAAAAAAACTGAGCGAATTGGGAGCTGAAGTGATGCTTACCCGCAGTCAATATGGCTATACAGCGTATGGCTATAGTTTTGAGGATTGGTACGAACAATATAAAAAAAATCAACTTGATTCCAATAAAACCGCCTTGAAGCCTGCGCAAGCCTTTGTCCGCCGGTTTTTTCGCCCCGAGCTTTTTGAACGAGCGCGGCTTATCAATGCCTTTGCCCCCGACCTTACTTTAATCATTCATTACAATGTAGAATCAAACAATGTGGGCTGGAAAAAACCGGTAACCAGCAATCAATCAATGGCTTTTGTAGGGGGGGGGTTTCAAGCCGGTGAGCTGAACTCAGCCGAAAATCGTTTTCATTTTTTGCGGGTTTTACTCAGCGATGAAATTGATAATTCTATTCGTTTTTCGGAAATTGTTTTGCAAAAAATCGCCGATAAATTAGCCGTTCCCATTATCCAAGAACCCAATAACCAAGCATTTTTGCAGCAAACCAGTTTGCCGGTCAATTCACAAGGGGTGTATGCTCGCAATCTCACAATGACACGCCAAGTATGGGGAACTTTGTGCTACATTGAGCCTTTGTATCAAGACAATGAAAAAGAATGTAGATTGCTCAATCGGCGTAATTTTAGCCTCGAGGGGCGCAAAATTCCGCGCCGGATTGTGGAGGTTGCCGAAGCCTATTTGGCGGCAATTTTAGATTATACTAAAAAATGATTTTTGACGTTCTGAGTTTTTGTATGTAAATAATTGCATTGATTTTAAGAAATTATAACTATCTGATAATCAATTAATTAAGAGGTTATTTAAAAATAAATATTCAAAAACTAAACCCTTGATATACCTATGATTTATTTAATTATTCAAAAAGAATGAACAAATTCGAAAGACTCAAAATCGACCTCGAGGAGGTTGGTGAGGGAAAAATGAAAGCATTTGGCAGCTCGATGTTGCCCATTTTGCAAAGCGGGGCTTTGCTTACATTTCGCAAGCAAGCCGAATACGAAGTAGGCGATATAGTATTTTGCAAAGTAAAAGGCAAATACATTGATGCCCACAAAATAGTCAAAAGAAACCCGGCGCGGGGCTATTTGATTGCCAATAATCACGGTTTTGAAAACGGTTGGACAAAGATTGTGTATGGCAAAGTAATCCAAGCCCAACAAGGTAAAGAAACCAAAGATTTTGATTAATGTTCTGATAATCAACCAATTCACCCAAAAATCCTTCGGCTAATCTCTTTATTTTACTAAACTGCCAAACCAGCCAATTTCCTTTGGAAATTTGGCTAATTTTTTATGTTTTTATTTTGAACATTTAACTAAATATCTGATAATCAATGGTTTATACTTTTAAATAATCATTTATCAATCGTTGGGCTTTGAATCGCAAAAGCATTGATACACCAATTGAAATCAATTACTACTTTTATTTTATGGCAATTTTTGTCTCGGCTTCAACCTAAATCCAACTAATTTTATTACATTTGAAAGCCAAGTACCCATAAAATGGGCTAATTTGTTGATTGACTAACTGGCTGATAATGAGCCTATTAGCCACTAAATCAATTGAATCAATTTTGATAATGTACTTTATAGACTATGTTTGAACTTGACCGTACAATTCCCGAAAGCTACGCCAATTTGATAAGCCAAGCCGATTATGATAAAATATTGGATATATCGCTTGAGTTTTTTGCCCAAAGCGATTTGCAAGTAACTCGTGTGCAGAATGGCTTGATTTTTTTGGCAATGGATGAAACCGACCGCGAACTGCAAGCCGGATTGGACAATTTGGTAAAAACCCTAGCTAAAACTTTGCCTTCGGAATGGCAAAGAGTGATAGAAGGGCATTTTGCCCGCCTGACCAAGCTCAAGGAGCAAGAAAAAGCCTACAATTTTTTCTTCAAAGATTTCGAGTATGCCCAACAATATTTGCGGGTTTTAATCAAAGATGCCGAAGCAATGCCGGCAAATTTGGCTTCCGAATTGGTCAAAAAAATAGATTTTCCCGAAACCCATACCTTATTGGTATTTGATTTTGATGAGCAATTTCGGTTTCTTACCCAAAAAGACATTGAAGAATGGGGCGTACATCCTGATGAGCTTTTTGAAATAGCGCGCCATCATATCAAATCCGAAAATATTGAAATAGAAGAAATGGTTTGGAATGAAGAGTATAGCATTTACGCTTTTTTTAGTGGTGATTTTGCGGCAAGCTATCTGCTTGATATTGAGGACAATGCTGAGTTTTGTATTGGCGAGTATGGTACTTTGTTGGCAATTCCCGCCAAAGGCGCGGCTTTTGCTCACCCTATTCACGATGGCGAGGTTTTGAAGGTAATTGAAACTATCAATCCTTTGGTGCTACAGTTTTATGACCACGAACCCGGTAGTATCAATGCCCATTATTATTGGTATTTTCAAGGTATGTGGGATATTTTCCCGATTGAACCCAACTCTGATGGAATGAGTACCATCAAGCTCCCCAAAAATTTGGAAAAAATGCTGTATGGGGATAAAAATTAGGAATTGAGAATTGAGAATTATATAAATCCCTTATGTTCAATTAATTATATTTCTAAAAAGGTTCTTCAC
This sequence comes from Microscillaceae bacterium, assembly GCA_025455045.1. Classification (GTDB taxonomy): domain Bacteria; phylum Bacteroidota; class Bacteroidia; order Cytophagales; family Microscillaceae; genus JALONJ01. Next base: position 55,952 of record JALONJ010000003.1, read on the forward strand.
TACTTTTCAAGAAAAGTAGTGAAGAAAATTAAATTAACGTGAATATTTTTATAACTAATTGATAATCAACTAATTATAATGTAAAAAATACATTTTTTCGATAAATTATAAATTACGTTTAAAATAAAATTGTATTATTTTAATATAATAAATATTTTAAATAATTTTTGTAAAAATATATAAAGTATTGATAATCAATTAGTTAATACTATAAA
>JALONJ010000168.1 GCA_025455045.1 Microscillaceae bacterium
TGGGCATTTTCTCAGTGTTCTTTGTGTTTAAATAGTTTATTTTTGGATTAGCTTTTGCAAATAAAATTTATATAAGTGTTTGATTTACAGATGTTTATAGCACTTTTAATAACTACAAGTTAAATGGTACTTTTTTAATAAAATAAAAAATAATCACGTTCATTATTAATTCCTAATTCCATAGCAATATTTAACTCTTTCACTACTCCAAATTTACTCCCCACAGCCATCTTCCATTCCAATGGGCGCACCGGGCGGAATGTTTTTGTGCATACTGGGCTTGGGCGTGCCGGGGTTTTGGATGCGTTTGAGGGCAAGTTCGAGGTGGGCTTGGTAGCTTTTGTCAGTAGTTTTGCCTTTTTCTGCCTCTAGCCAAGTTTTGAGTTCTTGAATACTTTGATTGGTCAAGGCGCGGGTTTGCCAACTCGCACCTTCATCTTGATTGAGGGCAAGCAAATTGGTCAAAACCACTTGTTCAATACTCATTTGTACTTCTTTTTGCAAACCACTCAAACGCGCTGATTTCCAAGTTTTCTCGATTAATTTAGCCAAAACTTCGCTTAGACCAAGGTTATTTTCGCGGGCTTGGTACTCCACCAAGCGATTGGCGCGTTGGGGGTGCAAGAGGAGCGAAATCCCAAAATTGGCAAATGCCTCCGCCGCCATAATGGGGTCAAAAGCCAAGCCGGTACGCTTGTCAAACAACTCGCGCGTAGGCTCAAAACCCGCCGGACGGGGCGGAATCAATTGAATGATTTTTTCGGGCAAGGTCAAATTTTGCGCCGATACGCCTTCTAAAATTGCCTCCAAAGCCTTCAGTTGTTCATTTTTAGGAATTATTTTGGTAATTACCTGATTATCAGCACGTTGGGCGTAGTTGTATTCCATTCCACCTACCAGCTTCACGGTTGCCTCCAATTGATAGCGGTGCAAGTGATAAATGGGAACTAACACATCTTCCAACAGAGCCATTGGGCGATTAAAAAGCAGGTTTTTTTCTGAAAATTGATTCAGAGCTACTTGCCTGATTTTCAATAAATTAGCTAATTCCTCACTGGGGCTTTTGCCATTGTCCCACAAGTGCGCGTAAGGGTGCAAGCCGCCGATGGCGCGCGCATCACGGTCGGAGAGGTAAAGTAAGCCTTTTTTCAAACCATTTTGGATAATTTCGTTCAATGCTTTACCTTCATCGATTCCTGCCGCAAAATCTTGATACCCAAAAGTAATTGCCATTTTGTCCCATTCGCCAATGCCCACGGCGTAGGCTTCGCTGAGGTCAATTTTGCCATTTTTGTCCAGTTTGATTTGCGGGTGCGGGTAGTCCATTACCGAAGCCCGTTGGTTATAACTTGCCGCAAAATTGTGCATCAAACCTAAAGTATGCCCAACTTCGTGCGCCGAAAGCTGGCGAATGCGTGCCAAGCTCATTTTGAGCATTTCGTCCGAAACGGGTTTACCTTCCTGATAAGGAGCTAAAAGTCCTTCGGCAATCATATAATCTTGCCTAATCCGCAAAGAACCCAAACTGACGTGTCCTTTGATGATTTCGCCGGTTCGCGGGTCGCGCACGGTATTGCCATACGACCAGCCCCGCGTGGAGCGATGCACCCATTGAATGATATGGTAGCGCACGTCCATTGGGTCAGCATCTTCGGGCAATATTTTTACTTGAAAGGCGTTGCTATATCCGGCAGCTTCAAAAGCCTGATTCCACCAACTTGCCCCCTCGACCAAAGCCGAGCGAATTGGCTCCGGCACGCCATTGTCCACATAATAAATAATGGGCTTAACTGCCTCACTTTGAGTGGCTTGCGGATTTTTTTTCTTGAGGCGGTGGCGCGAAATAAATTGTTTCATAATCGGCTCACCAACCGGCGTGGCATAATCAAAAAACGAAATATCATAAAAACCGCTTCGTGCATCATATACGCGCGGAACGTATTGATTATCAGGCAGTTCGACAAACGAATGATGCTGGCGCAAAGTCAATGCCTCTACCGAAGGGGCAACCGAATAGACATAGTTTCCGGCATCTTGCCCACCGGTAAAAGTAAGCGTGGCTTCGAACTCCGTATTTTGGGGGAAATTTTTGGTGCGGGGTTCATAAATGGCTGACCGTGAGGCATCTAGCTGATAAGTGCCTTGATTGGTTTGTTTAATGGCTTGTATGACATTATGAGCATCGCGGAGTAAAAAATCGGTGGCATTGACCAAAACTTTGTCCCCCTCACTTGCCTCAACCACAAAACCCCACAAAACCGACTCGGCAAACGATTCTTTGACGGCTTTTACTTCGGAAGTGGACTGACTGCGGGCGCGGTATTTTTGGTTGGGTTCGGTCAATAAGACTTTGTTGCCAATGCGCTGAAAATAAACCAAATGCTCGGCACCCAACTGCCCGCGATCTAGCCCAATGTCATTAGAACCCAAGCCGGTAGCTAAGGAATGAATGTATAAAAATTCTTGCTTGAGTTTGTCAATCTCCAGCCAGATTTTGCCTTCTTTTTCATCCCAATAAAAAGTAAAAAAACCGGTTTTTTTGCTCATTCCTTGCGTTTTTTCGCTGATAGAAGGCATTTTTTGGGCAAATAAGTGATTGGTAATGCCACCAATCCATAACAAGACTATCAAGTAATTTTTAAACATATTTTATTCGAGATTTATGGGCTGTGAAGTTAGGGAATAATTGTAGAAATTTAGAAAAATTAACATTTTTGATTTTTGCTACATTGACCAAAACAGTAGCTTGGATAGTTTCGTGTTTCAACAATTCCCACTGTAAAATCCCTAAATAAATATGCAATATTTTAATTTTTATGATTAAAAAAGTTATTTACCTAAACACTTGATAATCAATACTTTAAGGTTTTTTTTTATTCTTCACCACTTTTCAGGAAATTCTAGCTTTATTCTAAACCTAAACGCATTTACGCGAGCCGGCTAGGCAGCCTGCGTTACAAGTTTCCGGGAAAGTATGAAATATTTAAAATAACGTGAATATTTTGAAATATTATTAAAAAAATACAAATTTTATTTATAAATTTAAAAAATTTATTTTAGAAATATAAAGTTATTTGACTTTTATAAAATGTTTATTATCAATTAGTTAAAAGTATTTTTGGAAAATAAATAATGGTCTGTACCGCAGGTATGACAATTATTTATTTTCTAAAAATATAAAAATTATACAATTTTATTTTTAATAAAAAACAATCATTTGTCAAAATACTCCATTTTTTAAGTATAACTAACTGATTATCAATTAGTTATCAAAATATTCACGTTAAAATAGCACAACCTATTGACCGGGTCTGCCTTTGGCTGATTATCGGTGAAGTGCAGACCCAATCAATCACTTATAAAAAATGTCCGAATTACTATTATAAATTTCTAGTATGTATGGGTAACTAATTGATTATCAGTGGATTATGCTGGAAAATGAGACAAAATACGACTGCCACTAAATCAAAAAATCAAATAATAATGTTTCAACAAATCTTTAAATTCGGATGTATATTCGTTTTTATTATTTTTGATTACCAATGTTTGACTAACCATCTGATTATCAATTGCTTGGCTCTCAAAACCAAAGGATTGAATTACTCTAAAAATCTTAGTTTCGGGGCGATTATAAATCAAAAGCCTATGAGCTGCCCGCAAGCCAAAAACTAGGGCTTTTTGTGCCAAAATTTGGGCTTCGTATTCGGGTAGAAGCACCCAAAAACTGCCTTTTGAAGTCAATAATTGCGCAACTGCCGCCAGCAAATCATCAAAATTGAGCGATTCGCTGTGCAGGGCTTGGTTTTTGGCAATATCTTCGGTTTTCCAATTATTTTTAAAAAAAGGAGGATTAGCAATAATCATATCATACCTTGCTTGGGGATATTGAGCAACAAAATCCTGAATAGCTTGTTGAAAAACGGTAATTTGGCTTGCAAAAGGACTATTTTTTACATTTTCGCGGGCTTGTTGAGCCGCCAAAGCATCAATTTCTACTGCGTCGAGGGTAGCCGTACTGCGTTGGGCAAGCATCAGAGCCAACAGCCCCGTACCTGTTCCAATATCCAAAACTCGTTGATAATCAGCCATTTGTGGATACGCTCCCAAAATGCAAGAGTCGGTACATACTTTCATCGCACAATCGGCTTGTTGAATGGTAAATTGCTTGAATTGAAAATACGAATTGGGCATTGAGGCATTTGTTTTAAGTCATTAGGTCATTTTGTGGGTCACTAGGTCATTTTTTGGGTCATTAGTTGTTAAAATCTCCAAATCTCCAAATCTCCAAATCTCCAAATCTCATTGTTTTCGCCTGTAGAAATTGGTGTTGGGGATTTTTTCATATTTTTGGGCGAGGAGTGGTATTTTCTGAAATACTTTTTGCGTATTGCCATCTTCGTCAATGATGATATCGGGAAGTTCTTTTTGAAAATTTTGATATATGTCTATCAAAATATTGTACTTATCCATATTGCCAAAGTGCCTTTGCGAAAGTTGCCAATCCAAATACGGAGTAGCCGCGCGAGCCGTCAAGTAGGCACTCATATCATTGCCCATCACCAGTATTTTGCGGTTGGTGAGTTGCGCAGACTGCGGTAAAGGCTTGGCAATGAGGCGTTTGGCATCGATGTTGAGCGAAAATTTGCCCCAATCAACCCAAGGAATTTCAAAATTGAGCGGAATTTGATAAAGCGTAGTATAAGTAAAAAAAACATTGATACCCAACAAAATCGTAAAGACCAGCTCTGCCAACAAACTTGACCGAAGCATCAAAAAATAATGCGTGAGCAAAAAAACCACCGCCGGAATTGCCAAAGCAAAGCTGTAAACCGAAATTTTATCGCTCAAAAAAATGGTAAACAAAGCCACAATCACCCAAAGATTCATAATGGTTTGACAACGGTTTTGATAATTGGTATAACGCCGATATTGCGGAGCTTTCAAAAAATTGAATATGACCAACAGCAAAGGCAAGGCAAACAACAGCCCCATTTGTCCAAAATTGAGCAAAAAATAAGGACTGAAATTGAATAACGGGGCAAAAAAGCTCAAGTAAAACTCGTATTCGCTATCAGTAAAGTAAAAACTCAAAAAAGCCACCGACAGCGTAAACAAAAACGAAAACAACATCAATAAGTAATCGCGCAATTGAATACCCGTAAACAGCACAAAACCCAAAATCGGCACTGCCAAAAGCAAAAAACTGGGTAAATAAAACAAAGTAGCCAAGCCAATATAAGCCCCAATTTCAAAAACTGTAGATTGCCGTTTTTCGCCCACTTGCGCAAAAATATACCGAATGACCAGCAGCAAAAAAGTATTTGCCAACAAAGGCGGACTCAAAATATAAAAATCCAAAAAAGTGGACATCAACACCCCATACAACAAAGCCGGAATGAGGGTGATTTCTAAATAAACCCGTTGATTTTGTAAGATTTGATTAAAAATAATGGCTTGGATAAAAACCAACAACCCGGCAATGATTTGATGTGCCAAAGCCGACTTGCCAAAAGCCTCGTGAATGAGCCAAAAAACCAAAGCCGAAAGCGGACTTACGCTATCCCAAATTTGGGTATAAAGGGCATAACCTTCGCTCATTCTTTCGGCAACCAAAGTCCAATTGAGTTCGGGCATCAGCCACGGTACGCCATAAATGAGTGCCGGTAGGCGAATCGCCAAAAACACCAACAACAAGAAAAAATATTTGTAAAAAGCGTCGACGCGAAATAAATTAATCAAAACTCAAATAATTTGTGAATTGGGAAAAAATGGAGGTTTGCGAAGGCAATTTTCCTCTTAAGGCAAGGCAAAATTAGCCCTTTTTTCGAAAAGCCAAGAGTTTTGGGCTATTGATTCTAAAATTAATTGGCAATGAGGCTCAAAATTTACTACCTTTGCAAATCAATTGAAAACTTTTTGATGTGAGGTAAATAAGTAATGAGTTAGTTATAAAATGTGCGGGTGTACTGATGTAATACATTGATTATCAATTATTTAATAATTAATATTGTTTACTTCATTTTTAAATCATTCCTAATTGAGAATCAGCGTTTTTTTTACTCAATGCTTATTTTATTTATGCAAAATCATTTATCAACCCTTATAGCTCTTTTAAATTAAACAGTAAATTTGCTCAATTTTTGTGTTTATATTTTAAACTTATTTTCCATCAACTTTTCTGATTAATTATCTGAATATCAATTGTTTAGCACATTTACCCAAACCTGATTTTAAATTTATGGACAGCAAACGCCAACAAAAAATGGCTCGGTTACTCAAAGAAGAACTGAGTACCGTTTTTCAAAAAGATGCCCAACATTTGTTTGGCAATTCTATGATTACGCTTACTACTGTGCGCGTTACGCCGGATATGGGTATTGCCAGAGTGTACGTAAGTGTTTTGACGCTTAACAATCAAACCAATAAAGAGGAAGTAATCGCCGAAATCGAGGACAATACCAAACAATTGCGGCAAATGCTGGGGCAAAGAATCCGCCATACGGTCAGAATTATTCCCGAATTGCAGTTTTTTTTAGATGATACTGCCGAGTATGCCGCCAAAATGGACGCTTTGATTGACAGCCTCAACATTCCTCCGGCTGACGACGACGACAAAAAATAAGATTTGGTAGCTTGGAATGAATAGTGAATAATGTAGCGTGAATAATTTTTTAATCACTTGAAAATCAATAAGTTATCGGAAAAATTTTACATTATTTCGTTCTTGTTACCTTGTCAATTTTTGAATCTTTGCTCATTGTCGAAAACACCTGATTTCGGCAAATGGGTGAAGATTTTTTTTTGTGTCTCTGCTTCATTTTCAGAAGTTTAGTTTTACAATCGAGATTGTAGCGATCATAGTTGATGGCGATATACGAATTGCGACAAAATGATACAAACCTTTTTTTTTGATACATTAATTTGTAATCTACTGATAATCATTTACTTACATAAAATAAGTGATTTTTATTTTCATAAATTTTAGCCGTTTTATCCAAGAAATTACTATTTTTTTATCATTTTATTACTATATCATACATCTACCAATTGGGTTGATTTTTGTTTTTTCAACAAAAAAAACCTTGCTTGGTTAGTTATCGATAATTTTTAACACTAGGCTGATATTTTTACTCCCTTTTTTTGAATGAAAAAAAATTTGAATCGTTATGCCATTCATTCAGCTATTTTTTTGATTGTGGGTTTGATGATTGTAAGTGCGGTATTTTCGTTTTACAATCGTCAAGTTATGCTTACCAATACGGTTTTGAAAGAGCAAGTTGAGTTTATTCGCCAAAAAACCCAAAGCCTGCACAATCAAGGTATCAAATCATCCGACCTTACCGTAAGAGCCTTTGCCATCAGCCGGTCCGAAAAAATGCTGCAAATCAAACTCGTAAACCGCATTACCAATGCCAATTTGGATACCTTGGAGGGCTTGCTCAAAGCGCAAAAGCAAAACTTGGCAGAGTTTTATCAAGTCAAAGACACGATTTTGAATTATCTTAAGTTTCAAGATTATATGATAGACTTGATACGGAAAGACAGTATGGCGCAGTTCAAAAAACTTTTTTTGTTGGATAGGGGTGATGCCGTGTGGGCTTTCTACAATAAATTTGCCACTCGTCTGTTTGAAAAAGAAAAAATCTTGTTTACCAATGCCCAAGCCAATTATGAGGCGGCAATGAATAGCAATATTTGGGTTCAAATGTTATTGTTGGGTTTGGGTATTCCTACGATGTTGTTTATTATTTATCGCCTCAATCAAGACTCGGCGGCGCGGCGCAAGCTGTTGGCGGAGTTGGCACTCAGTCATCGGCAATATTTGTTTGATTCGGGCAAAAGCTATGAGGAGCTAGACCGGCAAGTGATTATTCAAGGTATTATGAGCGACATCAAAGAAGCCTCCGAGTTTATCAATCGGGTAGCCGATGGCAACTATCAAAACACTTGGCATAGCCTCCACGCTCAAAATGAAGCCCTGAACCAACGCAACTTGGTGGGAGCCTTGCTCAAGATGCAAAATCAGCTCCAAAAAGCCAAAAATGCCGACGAGCAACGCCTGTGGATGAACGAAGGCTTGAATCAACTCTCCACTATTATTCGCAATCACCAAAATAGCCTACCCGACTTGACTCGACAAGCTCTCAATTTTTTGGTCAATTACTCGCACTCGCAAATGGGGGGCTTGTTTTTGTTAGCCAATACCGATACCGAACCCGCACTCCAACTGCAAGCCGCCTACGCGCTCGACCGCACCCGACTGGCAACCAAGGTATTTGCCGTGGGCGAAGGCTTGGTGGGGCAGGTATATACAGAAAACAAAACCAAACTCATAGACCAAGTACCGGCACACTATACCGGCATCAACTCGGGCTTGGGCGGCTCCGAACCCAAAAACTTGATATTGTTGCCCATCAAATACGGACAATACCAAGAAGGAGTATTGGAAATGGGTAGTTTGTACGCCTATGAAGCCCACCAAATTGAGTTTTTGGAACGGTCGATGGAATACTTGGGCGCGGCACTCAATTCGTTGAAAAATATGTTGAGGGTTTAGGTTTTTTTGAATACTTGAATTCAAGCTTGCATTTTTAAATTGTTTCCTTTTTACTCCGCTTTTTATGGTTGGGCTATCTTCAATAATCACCAACTCGCTAATATACTCAAATCACATATTTTTTACCAATCATAAAAATATTTTTTTATGGATTCGAATGATGATGAAAAATCTATACATACTTGATTATCAGATACTTACTGTTTTCCTAACTCCAGCTACCTCCCTATTGGTTTCGGCACAAAGCCGGAGGATTACACTACCCCGGGCAAGAATCCTATTACATTCATTTCCAACTCATCTCCCCAAAATCCCCAATTCATCCCTTATTTTCCTAAGTTGGTCAGAAATCGCTGTTTTTTTGAATATACAACGCGTTTCTTTGAATATAAATTAAAAAAAGAATCGCACCATATCACCATTACACTATTTTACCATATCACCATTACACCATATTCAAAAAATGAAAAACCTAATTTACTTATTTATTTACCTGATAATGAGCGACTTAGCTCTCGCGCAAGGGCAAATACGCGGGCGCGTAACCGATGCCAAAGGCGCACCGATTATTGGGGCAAATGTATTTTTGAAAAATACTTTTGATGGTACATCGAGCGATACCACCGGCACATTTCAGTTTACGACCACCGAAGTTGAGCAAGATACTCTGGTGATTTCGGCAATCGGATATTATACCATCCAACAAAAAATTGATTTAAAAAATGCCAATACATTGACATTCAAACTCAAAGAAGAAGCCACCGAACTCAATACTGTAGTCATTACCGCCGGTTCGTTTGAGGCAAGTGATGCCAAGCGAATGACTATTTTGAAACCTTTGGATATTGTGCGGACTGCCAGTGCCAACGGCGATATTTTTGGGGCTTTGCAAACCCTGCCCGGGGCTTCGCGGGTGGGCGAGCAAGAGGGTTTGTTTGTGCGAGGTGGCTCTGCCAGTGAATCCAAAACGATTATTGATGGAATGATTGTCCAAAATCCGTTTTTTAGTTCGGTGCCGGATGTGGCGCAACGCGGGCGTTTTTCGCCGTTTTTGTTCAAAGGCACTGCCTTTAGTACGGGTGGCTACTCGGCACAATACGGGCAGGCTTTGTCATCGGTTCTCACTTTGGAAAGTCAAGATCTACCCGAAAAAAGTAATTGGAATTTTTTTGCCAGCTTGCTTACTTGGAGTGTGGCACGCACCGAGCGTTGGAAAAAAACTTCTTTGGCAGTTTCGGGCAATTATACGTACGTGGGTTTGGTTTTCAAACTCGTTCCGCAAAATGTTGATTGGCAAATCGTACCGCAAGGGGCGGGCGGAAGCGTGATTTTGCGCCATCAGTTCAATGAAAAAAGTATGCTCAAGTTTTTTAGCAATTATAGCAACAACCACCTGCGAATGAATTTTCGAGGATTTGACTTAAGCACCAATTCTTTTGATATATTCAATCACAATTTATTCAATACCTTGACTTACCAAACCGCGTGGCAAAAATGGACTCTCCAAAGCGGTATTTCTTACAGTTATAACCGAGATAATATACAACTATCTGAAAATCAAATACTTAGACAAGACAATCGCTGGCAAGGGCGGGTGGTGCTTACCCGCGATATATTCAAAAACTCGACTTTTGCGCTAGGGTCGGAGGTGCATCAATATACTTTCAAAACCGGATTTAATCAATTTTTATCCGCTTTTACGGAGTTGTATACTGCTTTATTTGCCGAAACCGAAGTGTATTTGAGTCGCAAGCTCGCGGGGCGCATTGGGGCGCGCGCCGAATATTCGCGGCTTTTGCAACGCTGGAATGTTGCGCCACGCTTGTCATTGGCATACAAAACCGGCAAGTTTAGTCAAGTGTCTTTGGCTTCGGGTAGCTTTTATCAAAATCCCGAAGCCCGCTATTTGTATCGCAATCAAAACTTGAACTTTGAAAAATCGGCGCATCTGATTCTTAATTATCAATGGATGAAAGATGACCGCACATTTAGGGTAGAAGGCTATTACAAGGATTACCAAAGCCTGGTGCGGGAGCTAAACCAAAACCCTTTTGATGCCGACCCCAATCGCCTACCCAGTGGCAACACCGACAACACCGGCAGTGGTTACGCGCAGGGTTTTGATGTGTTTTGGCGCGATAAAAAGACTTTCAAACGCGTAGATTATTGGATTTCGTATTCTTATTTGGACACCAAACGCTTGTTTCAAAACTATATCGAGCGAGCTATGCCGACATTTGCTTCCAAGCATAATTTGAGTGTGGTATATAAGCATTTTATCAATAAACTCAATTTAGACCTCAATTTTACCTATTCGTATGCCAGTGGCAGACCTTATTATAACCCTAATTCCGAAAATTTTATGCAAGATTTAACCCCTGATTTTCACAACATTAGTCTGGGAGTCAATTACTTACGCAATATTGGCAGTTTGCAATGTGTGTTTATTGCTTCGGTAAGCAATTTGCTCAACACGCCCAATGTTTTTGGCTACCGTTATTCGCCCGATGGCAGTCAGCGCGCGCCGGTCAATCCACCCGCTTTTAGGAGTTTCTTTTTGGGGGTGGCTATTACTTTGTAAATCAGCCTGCTAGGCTGATAAACCCGACTTGTAAATCAGCCTGTTAGGCTGATAAACCCGACTTGTAAATCAGCCTGTTAGGCTGATAAACCCAGCCTGACAGGCTGGGGTACAATGTAAATCAGCCTGTTAGGCTGATAAACCCAGCCTGACAGGCTGGGGTACAATGTAAATCAGCCTGCTAGGCTGATAAACCCAGCCTAACAGGCTGGGGTACAATGTAAATCAGCCTGCTAGGCTGATAAACCCAGCCTAACAGGCTGGGGTACAATGTAAATCAGCCTGCTAGG